>NZ_JAGYFX010000049.1:0-47398 GCF_019946615.1 Pseudomonas sp. BF-R-01 | reverse complement strand
GTTTTCTTGAGGGCAAATTCCAGGCATAAAAAAAGAACCCCGTAGGGTGCTTTTTCTGTCGCTGGAAGCTTAGCGCTTCAGCGAGGCCGGCAGGTGCGGCTGGATCGCCGTCAGCACTGCCTTGAAGCACTTGGTGTTACCGGCAACGATGTGGCCTTTCTCAAGGAAATCGTGACCGCCGGTGAAGTCGCTCACCAAGCCGCCAGCTTCCTGGATCAGCAGGGCGCCTGCAGCCATGTCCCACTCGGACAGGCCCGACTCCCAGAACGCGTCGAAACGGCCGGCAGCCACGTAGGCCAGGTCCAGGCTCGCCGAACCAGCGCGGCGGATGCCGGCGGTCTGGCCAACCAGGGCGCGGAACATGCCCAGGTAGTTGTCGAGGTTGTCCATCTGGTCGTCACGGAACGGGAAGCCGGTACCCAGCAGGGCGCCGTCCAGGCTGGTGCGGCCGCTGACGCGCAGGCGACGACCGTTCAGTTGAGCGCCGCGACCACGGCTGGCGGTGAATTCTTCCTGGCGAACCGGGTCCAGAACAACAGCGTGTTCCAGGCGACCGCGGTATTTGCAGGCGATGCTGACAGCGAAGTGAGGAATGCCGCGCAGGAAGTTGGTGGTGCCGTCCAGCGGATCGATGATCCACAGGTATTCTTCGCCTTCGATCCCGGTGCCGGCGTGCATGCCGGTTTCTTCACCCATGATCGAGTGGTTCGGGTAAGCCTTGCGCAGCGCGTCGATGATTTTCTGTTCAGCGGCGCGATCCACCTCGGATACGTAATCCTTGGCGTCTTTTTCGTCGACCTTGATGGTATCCAGGCGCTCGATGGAGCGGAAGATCAATTCACTGGCGCTGCGGGCGGCGCGCAGCGCGATATTCAGCATGGGCTGCATGGATGTGTCACCTAAGGTTGTTAAAGAAAGCCGGGCATTCTATCAGAAAGTTTCTACAGGAGAAGGTCAGTGTTCGCTTTCATAGCTTAACGGTAGGTTGAGCTGTAAGATTCTGCTCCCCATTAAAGTGTTCGAGAGCGCCTCCCTTGCTGCATAACATTCGTGTCGTCCTGGTCAATACCAGCCACCCCGGCAATATCGGCGGGGCTGCGCGTGCCATGAAGAACATGGGCCTGTCGCGGCTGGTGCTGGTCGAACCACGGTTGTTCCCGCACCACGAAGCCGATGCCCGTGCATCTGGCGCCGGGGACATCCTTGAAAACGCGCAAGTCGTCGCCACTTTGGAAGATGCCTTGGTCGGCTGCAATCTGGTGCTCGGCACCAGCGCCCGTGACCGGCGCATTCCCTGGCCGCTGCTCGATCCCCGCGAATGCGGGACGAAAGTGGTCGAGGAAGCCGTGCAGGGCGCCGAAATCGCCTTGGTATTTGGTCGTGAAGATTCCGGCCTGACCAATGAAGAGCTGCAGCGATGTCATTATCACGTGCACATCCCATCAGACCCTGAGTTCAGTTCGCTGAACCTTGGGGCGGCGGTGCAGGTGTTGAGCTATGAAGTGCGCATGTCCTGGCTGGCGGCCCAAGGCCAGCCGAGCAAGGTCGAGAAGGAAGAAGTGGCATCGGTCAAAAGCGCTGAGCTGGCGACGATGGATGAGCTGGAGCGGTTCTATGAACACCTGGAGCAAACCCTGGTGGCCATCGAATTCCTCGATCCTGAAAAGCCACGACACTTGATGGCGCGCCTGCGTCGGCTGTACGGACGAAGCTCGGTCAGCCGGGCGGAAATGAATATATTGCGTGGCATCCTCACGGAAACCCAGAAAGCGGCCCGTGGTGAGCTTCTAAAGCGGAAGGATTAATGATGTTTGAGCGTTTGCGTGAAGATATCCAGAGTGTTTTCCATCGTGACCCGGCGGCGCGTAACGCTTTTGAAGTCCTGACTTGCTACCCGGGCATGCACGCCATCTGGATCCACCGGTTGTCGGCAGCCTTGTGGCGCGCCGAGCTGAAATGGCTGGCGCGGCTGGTGTCGAACTTCGGTCGCTGGTTGACCGGGATCGAGATCCATCCGGGCGCCAAGGTCGGTCGTCGGTTCTTCATTGACCATGGCATGGGTATTGTCATCGGTGAAACCGCTGAAATTGGCAACGACGTCACCCTTTATCAGGGTGTGACGCTGGGCGGCACCAGCTGGAATAAAGGCAAGCGTCACCCGACACTGGAAGACGGTGTGGTGGTGGGGGCTGGTGCCAAGGTGCTCGGCCCGTTCACTGTGGGTGCCGGCGCCAAGGTCGGTTCCAATGCCGTGGTGACCAAGGCTGTGCCGCCCGGTGCGACAGTGGTCGGCATTCCAGGGCGGATCATCGTCAAATCCGATGAAGAGCAGGACGCCAAGCGCAAGGCCATGGCCGAGAAGATCGGTTTCGATGCCTACGGTGTTGGCGAAGATATGCCGGACCCGGTGGCGCGTGCCATTAACCAATTGCTCGATCACCTGCAGGCAGTCGATGGTCGTCTGGAGGGGATGTGCGGGGCGCTGAAGGATCTGGGCAGTAATTACTGTGCGAAAGATCTGCCTGAACTGCGCGAAGAAGACTTTGCGTGTGTGAAGGACAAGGATCAGAGCCAGGCCAGCTAGACCGAGTCGACCCCTTCGCGGGCAAGCCTTGCTCCTACAAGGGTTTCGTTAATCCTGTAGGAGCGAGCGGGCGGCGATCCGACTTGCCCGCGAAGAACGATAACTCGCATTCGCTGGCTGTAACCGCCCAGCCTTTGTTATGATGCGGCCGCTCTTTTGCGGGTAAACCTGACTAAAGTACTAGGTCTTATAGTTGACTTAAATACTCGGGAATTGCATACTCGCCCCATTCCGAACTCCGTGGTAATTGTCCATGCGACTGACTACAAAAGGCCGATACGCCGTGACCGCCATGCTTGATCTGGCGTTGCATGCGCAGCACGGGCCCGTGTCCCTGGCCGATATCTCCGAGCGCCAAGGCATCTCCCTGTCCTACCTCGAGCAGCTTTTCGCCAAATTGCGCCGCAGCAATCTGGTGTCCAGCGTCCGTGGTCCAGGCGGCGGTTACCAGCTGTCCCGCGACATGCAGGGCATCCAGGTCGCCCAGGTGATCGATGCGGTAAACGAATCGGTCGATGCCACCAAGTGCCAGGGGCAGGGTGATTGCCATCAAGGCGACACCTGTCTGACCCACCACCTGTGGTGTGACCTGAGCCTGCAGATCCACGAATTTCTGAGCGGTATCAGCTTGGCTGATCTTGTTACTCGCCGTGAGGTACAAGAAGTAGCCCAGCGTCAGGACCAGCGTCGTTGCAACAGCAAGACGCCACGCCTGGACAAGATTGAAGCGTCCGCCGTCGAATGACAGCCAAAGAGCTAGCGGCACGCCAGCCAGCCTGATTTAGGAGATAGTCCATGAAATTGCCGATTTACCTTGATTACTCTGCGACCACCCCGGTTGATCCGCGTGTTGCGCAAAAGATGAGTGAATGCCTGCTGGTCGACGGAAACTTCGGTAACCCGGCGTCCCGTTCCCACGTGTTCGGCTGGAAAGCTGAAGAGTCCGTCGAAAACGCCCGTCGTCAGGTCGCAGACCTGGTCAACGCCGATCCGCGTGAAATCGTCTGGACCTCCGGTGCCACCGAGTCCGACAACCTGGCAATCAAGGGTGCGGCGCATTTCTATGCGACCAAGGGCAAACACCTGATCACCACCAAGATTGAGCACAAGGCTGTCCTCGACACCATGCGCCAACTGGAGCGTGAAGGCTTCGAAGTGACCTACATCGAGCCTCGCACTGACGGTCTGGTTACGCCGGAAATGATCGAAGCTGAACTGCGTGACGACACCATCCTGGTTTCGGTCATGCACGTGAACAACGAAATCGGCACCATCAACGACATCGCAGCCATCGGCGAACTGACCCGCTCCAAAGGGATCCTGTTCCACGTCGACGCCGCTCAGTCCACCGGCAAGGTCGAGATCGACCTGCTGAAGCTGAAAGTCGACATGATGTCGTTCTCCGCCCACAAAACCTACGGCCCTAAAGGCATCGGCGCGCTGTACGTCAGCCGCAAGCCGCGTGTGCGCATCGAAGCGACCATGCACGGCGGCGGTCACGAGCGCGGCATGCGTTCCGGCACCCTGGCGACCCACCAGATCGTCGGCATGGGTGAAGCTTTCCGCGTAGCCAAGGAAGACATGGCTGCCGAGAACGTGCGCATCAAAGCCTTGAGCGACCGTTTCTTCAAACAGGTCGAAGACCTGGAAGAGCTGTACGTCAACGGCAGCATGACCGCTCGCGTTCCGCACAACCTGAACCTGAGCTTCAACTACGTTGAGGGCGAGTCGCTGATCATGGCGCTCAAGGATCTGGCGGTTTCGTCCGGTTCGGCTTGCACCTCGGCTTCGCTGGAGCCTTCGTACGTACTGCGCGCCCTGGGCCGCAACGACGAACTGGCACACAGCTCGATCCGCTTCACCTTCGGTCGTTTCACCACCGAAGAAGAAATCGACTACGCCGCGCAGAAAGTCTGCGAGGCCGTTACCAAGCTGCGCGCTCTGTCGCCGCTGTGGGACATGTACAAAGACGGTGTCGACATTTCGAAAATCGAGTGGGCGGCACACTGATTTCAAGTCGCCGCAAACCAGGCCCTGTAAACTTAAGGTAGGCAGGGCTTCAAGAGCGACTCTCTGATGAGTGAGGATTAAGAATCATGGCTTACAGCGAAAAGGTCATCGACCACTACGAAAACCCGCGTAACGTCGGCAAGATGGACGCGGAAGACCCGGATGTTGGCACCGGCATGGTCGGCGCTCCGGCGTGCGGCGACGTGATGCGCCTGCAAATCAAGGTCAACGAGCAAGGCATCATCGAAGACGCCAAGTTCAAGACCTACGGTTGCGGTTCGGCTATCGCCTCCAGCTCCCTGGCGACCGAGTGGATGAAAGGCAAGACTCTGGATGAAGCAGAGACCATCAAAAACACTCAACTGGCCGAAGAACTGGCTCTGCCGCCGGTGAAAATTCACTGCTCCGTACTCGCTGAAGACGCTATCAAAGCGGCCGTTCGCGACTACAAGCAGAAGAAAGGCTTGATCTGATTTTCAAGATTTTGCGACGAGTAAGGAGTCACCGATGGCTATCAGCATGACAGAAGCGGCTGCTCGACACGTGCGACGCTCCCTCGACGGGCGCGGCAAAGGTGAAGGGATTCGTCTGGGTGTTCGCACCACGGGCTGTTCCGGCCTTGCCTACGTGCTGGAGTTTGTCGACGAGGTGGTTGCCGAGGATCAGGTGTTCGAAAGTCACGGCGAGAAAGTGATTATCGACCCGAAAAGCCTGGCCTACCTGGACGGCACCGAGCTCGATTTCGTCAAGGAAGGGTTGAACGAAGGCTTCAAGTTCAACAACCCCAACGTACGCGGTGAATGTGGCTGCGGCGAAAGCTTCAACATCTGAGGCTTCTTGTGGGTACTCCTTGTCATTTCGCTTTATTCGAGCTGCAACCGAGTTTCAATCTGGACCTCGACCAGCTGGCTACGCGCTACCGTGAGTTGGCGCGCAGTGTTCATCCGGACCGTTTTGCGGACGCTTCCGAGCGCGAGCAACGGCTGGCGCTAGAGCAATCCGCGAGCCTCAACGAGGCCTACCAGACGCTCAAAAGTCCCCCGAAGCGCGCGCGATACCTGCTCGCCCTGAATGGTGGCGAGCTGCCGCTGGAGGTCACGGTGCATGATCCGGAGTTTCTTCTGCAACAGATGGAGTTGCGCGAAGAGCTCGAAGACCTGCAGGACAGCGCCGACCTGAATGGCGTTGCCGTCTTCAAGCGTCGTTTGAAAGTTGCTCAGGAAAAACTGAACGACAGTTTCGCAGCCTGTTGGAATGATGCAGCGCAACGTGAACAGGCCGAACGCCTGATGCGGCGCATGCAGTTCCTCGACAAGCTCACCTACGAAGTGCGCCAGTTAGAAGAGCGCCTCGACGATTAACCCAGTGCCGCTCCGGTCGCACGCCTGATATACAGATAAGTCCTGATCACGATGGCCCTACTGCAGATCGCCGAACCCGGCCAAAGTCCTCAACCGCACCAGCGTCGTCTGGCTGTGGGGATCGACTTGGGCACTACCAATTCGCTGGTCGCTGCATTACGCAGTGGTCTTTCCGAGCCTCTGGCCGACGCTGACGGGCAGGTCATCCTGCCGTCCGCCGTGCGTTACTACGCCGATCGCGTCGAAGTGGGCGAGTCGGCCAAGCTGGCTGCCGCTACCGATCCGTTGAACACCGTGCTGTCGGTCAAGCGCTTGATGGGTCGTGGTCTTTCCGACGTCAAGCAATTGGGCGAGCAACTGCCGTACCGCTTTGTCGGCGGCGAGTCGCACATGCCGTTCATCGAAACCATTCAGGGGCCGAAAAGCCCGGTCGAAGTCTCCGCCGATATCCTCAAGGTGTTGCGTCAGCGCGCCGAAGCGACATTGGGTGGCGAGCTGGTGGGTGCGGTGATCACCGTTCCGGCCTATTTCGACGATGCTCAGCGTCAAGCCACCAAGGACGCGGCCAAGCTGGCCGGCCTGAACGTGCTGCGTTTGCTCAATGAGCCGACCGCCGCTGCCGTGGCTTACGGTCTGGATCAACATGCTGAAGGCTTGGTCGCGATTTATGACCTGGGCGGCGGCACCTTCGATATTTCGATTCTGCGCCTGACCGGCGGTGTGTTCGAAGTGCTGGCCACCGGCGGCGACAGCGCCCTGGGCGGCGATGACTTCGACCATGCGATTGCCGGCTGGATCATCGAGAGCGCCGGTTTGTCCGCTGATCTCGATCCGGGTGCGCAACGTAACCTGCTGCAAACTGCCTGCGCGGCCAAGGAAGCGCTGACCAATGTTGCGGCCGTTGAAGTCGCTTATGGCGACTGGAAAGCCGAGCTGACTCGCGAAGCTTTCAATGCGCTGATCGAGCCGATGGTTGCTCGCAGCCTGAAAGCCTGCCGTCGCGCGGTGCGTGATTCCGGCGTCGAGCTGGAAGACGTGCACGCGGTGGTCATGGTTGGCGGTTCGACGCGTGTGCCTCGCGTTCGCGAAGCCGTCGCCGAAGCCTTCGGTCGCCAGCCGCTGACTGAAATCGACCCGGATCAAGTGGTGGCCATCGGTGCCGCGATCCAGGCCGATACGCTGGCCGGCAACAAGCGCGATGGCGGCGAACTGCTGTTGCTCGACGTGATTCCGTTGTCCCTGGGGCTGGAAACCATGGGCGGCCTGATGGAGAAGGTGATTCCGCGCAACACCACCATTCCTGTCGCTCGTGCCCAGGATTTCACCACGTACAAAGATGGCCAGTCGGCCATGGCGATCCACGTGTTGCAGGGTGAGCGCGAGCTGATCAGCGACTGCCGTTCCCTGGCACGCTTCGAGTTGCGCGGCATTCCGGCGATGGTCGCGGGTGCAGCGAAGATCCGCGTGACCTTCCAGGTCGACGCCGACGGTCTGCTCAGTGTCTCGGCCCGTGAGTTGGGTTCGGGTGTTGAAGCAAGCATTCAGGTCAAGCCGTCCTACGGCCTGACCGACGGCGAAATCGCCAAGATGCTCAAGGATTCGTTCCAGCACGCCAACGACGACAAGGTCGCCCGTGTGCTGCGTGAGCAGCAGGTCGATGCCCAGCGTCTGATCGAAGCGGTGCAAGCCGCTCTCGAAGCCGACGGCGAGCGTTTGCTCGACGCCGAAGAGCGCATGGTCATCGAATTGCAGATGCAGGAACTGACCGAACTGATGAAAGGTGCCGATGGTTACGCCATCGAGCAGCAGACCAAGCGTCTGTCGCAAGTCACCGACGCCTTTGCTGCCCGCCGCCTGGACTCGACGGTGAAAGCCGCGCTGGCGGGGCGCAATCTGAATGAAATCGAGGATAACTGATGCCGCAGGTCATTTTTCTGCCACACGAGAAGTTTTGCCCGGAAGGCATGGTGGTCGAGGCTGAGCCCGGTACATCGATTCTCGAACTGGCTCATGAGCACCACATCGAGATGGAAAGTGCCTGTGGCGGCGTTTGCGCCTGTACCACTTGTCACTGCATCGTTCGAGAAGGGTTTGATTCGCTGGAAGAAGCGGATGAACTGGAAGAAGATTTCCTCGATCGTGCCTGGGGTCTGGAAGCTCAATCGCGTCTGGCCTGCCAGGCGATCGTCGGGACTGAAGACCTGACCATCGAGATTCCGAAGTATTCGCTCAACCACGCCGCCGAAGCGCCGCACTGATTCAAGGAACTGTCATGAGTCTCAAGTGGACTGATGTGCTGGAAATTGCAATCCAGCTGGCTGAAAGCAAGCCCGATGTTGACCCTTTGTCGGTCAACTTCGTCGATCTGCGCAAGTGGGTGATGGAATTGCCCGAGTTCGACGACCTGCCTGAGCATTGTGGCGAAAAGATCCTCGAGGCCATTCAGGCCCACTGGATCGAAGAACGCGACTGAGCCACGCTGCAGGTTAGGCAATACCCAAGAACCCGCGTATAATTCGCGGGTTTAATTTTTCACAAATTACCGTTTCTGGAGTTACACCATGGCTGTTCAACGTACTTTCTCCATCATCAAGCCTGACGCTGTTGCAAAAAACGTCATCGGCGAGATCACCACTCGTTTCGAAAAAGCAGGCCTGCGCGTTGTAGCTTCGAAACTGAAGCAACTGTCCAAAGCCGAAGCTGAAGGCTTCTACGCTGAGCACAGCGCTCGTGGTTTCTTCGGCGACCTGGTTGCTTTCATGATCTCCGGTCCTGTTGTTGTTCAGGTTCTGGAAGGCGAAAACGCTATCGCTCTGAACCGTGAGCTGATGGGCGCTACCAACCCTAAAGAAGCTGCTGCCGGCACCATCCGTGCTGACTTCGCTGATTCCATCGACGCCAACGCTGTACACGGTTCGGACTCCGAAGCCGCTGCTGCTCGCGAAATCTCGTACTTCTTCGCAGCTACTGAAGTAACCACTCGCTAAGCATTGGCTTAAGAGTGAAGGTGAATCCATGACTACATCGACTGTAAAAACCAACCTGCTGGGTCTGACTCAACAGGAAATGGAAAAATTCTTCGACTCAATCGGGGAGAAGCGTTTCCGTGCCGGTCAGGTAATGAAATGGATTCACCACCTTGGCGTCGATGATTTCGACGCCATGACGAACGTCAGCAAGGCCCTGCGCGACAAGCTCAAGGCCATTGCCGAAGTTCGCGGTCCTGAAGTCGTCAGCGAGGACATTTCCACCGACGGCACCCGTAAGTGGGTGGTGCGCGTGGCGTCCGGCAGCTGCGTCGAGACCGTTTACATTCCCCAGGGCAAACGCGGCACTCTGTGCGTTTCGTCCCAGGCAGGCTGTGCCCTGGATTGCAGTTTCTGCTCCACCGGCAAGCAAGGTTTCAACAGCAACCTCACCGCCGCCGAAGTCATCGGCCAGGTGTGGATTGCCAATAAATCGTTCGGCAGCATCCCGGCGACCGCCGACCGTGCCATCACCAACGTGGTGATGATGGGCATGGGCGAGCCGCTGCTGAACTTCGACAACGTCGTTGCGGCCATGCATCTGATGATGGACGACCTGGGTTACGGCATTTCCAAGCGCCGTGTGACCCTGTCGACCTCCGGCGTGGTGCCGATGATCGATGAGCTGTCCAAGCACATCGACGTCTCCCTGGCGTTGTCCCTGCACGCACCGAATGACGCATTGCGTAACCAATTGGTGCCGATCAACAAGAAATATCCGCTTAAGATGCTGCTCGAGTCGTGCCAGCGCTACATGTCGTCCCTGGGCGAAAAACGCGTGCTGACCATCGAGTACACCTTGCTCAAGGACATCAACGACAAGGTTGAACATGCCGTTGAGATGATCGAGCTGCTCAAGAACATCCCGTGCAAGATCAACCTGATTCCGTTCAACCCGTTCCCGCATTCCGGTTACGAGCGTCCGAGCAACAATGCGATTCGTCGTTTCCAGGATCAGCTTCACCATGCAGGTTTCAATGTCACCGTACGCACCACCCGCGGTGAAGACATCGATGCCGCGTGTGGCCAATTGGTAGGGCAGGTGCTGGATCGTACCCGTCGCAGTGAACGTTATATCGCCGTGCGCGAGTTGAGCGCCGACAACGATATGGCTTCGAACGCTGCGAAATAATTCAAGAGAGGATCTCTATGTCCCTGCGCTTTGCGCTGCTTTTGCTGTTGGCCAGTCTTTGTACTGGCTGCGTCCTGTCGGGCGATTTCAATCCGATGAAGACCAGCAAGGGCCGCGATGAAGCGCGAGTTGCCTACGTGCAACTGGGCTTGGGCTATTTGCAGCAGGGCATGACCGAACGCGCCAAGGTCCCGCTGAAAAAGGCCTTGGAGCTGGACGGTTCGGATCCTGACGCCAATGCCGCATTGGGTCTGGTGTTTCAGGCCGAGATGGAGCCGGAGCTGGCGGATGAGCACTTTCGCAAGGCGCTTTCTTCCCGCCCCAACGATGCCCGTATCCTGAATAATTACGGCAGTTTTCTTTTCGAACAGAAACGTTACAAAGAGGCTTACGAGCGCTTCGAGCAAGCCGCTGCCGATACCCTGTATCCTGAGCGTTCGCGAGTGTTCGAGAACCTGGGCATGACCGCTTCCAAGCTTGGCCAGCGTGATCTGGCCCAGCAGCAGTTGGAAAAAGCTTTGCGTTTGAACCGTCAGCAACCCCGTGCATTGCTGGAAATGGCTGAGTTGTCTTACGAAGACAGGCATTATGTGCCCGCGCGTGACTATTACGACCGTTTTAGCCTGCTCACCGAGCAAAATGCACGTAGTCTATTGCTCGGCGTTCGGCTGGCAAAAGTGTTCGAAGATCGCGACAAGGCAGCCAGTTATGGCCTGCAACTAAAACGACTCTATCCCGGTACGCCGGAATATCAGCAATACCTGTCGGAGCAATGATGAAAGCGGCGCATCCCGAAGTTGTAGCAGCGAATCGCGTTAACCCCGGTGAAACTTTGCGCCAGGCCCGCGAAAGCAATGGCTGGTCGCTGGCCGAAGTGGCCCTCAAGCTCAACCTCACCGTTAATTCCCTGAGTAATCTGGAAGCCGGCGCATTCGACAAGCTGCCGGGGCATACCTTTGCCCGCGGTTATATTCGCGCCTACGCCAAATTGCTCGGCATGGACCAGACCGTTCTGGTTCAGCAATTCGACCAGTCCACCGGTACCGACTCCCAGGGCGCCAACGTCCACAGCCTGGGGCGCATCGAAGAGCCGGTTCGGGTTTCCCACACTATCTTGCGAATCGTCAGCCTGCTGTTGCTGATCGCGGTGATTGGCGGCGGTTTCATCTGGTGGCAGGATCAAACTTCATTGCGCACCAAGGACCTGATCAGCCTGAGCCCGGAGCACGTTGAAGTCGAAGGCGCCGACGGCACCACCCAGATCCATCCGCTGGACGAGCCGGAAGACCAGGCTGTCGCGGAAGGTCAGGCTGAAAGTTCGACCGCTCTCGCATTGCCGCAAGCCGAGACTTCGACTGAAGCGCCGGCTGAAGCTGAGCCGGCTACGCCTGTGGTCGCTCCGGCCGCACCGGCTACCCCGGTGCCAGTTGCACCGACACATAACACCGCGCCGGCTGCTCCGGCACCCGTTGCCCCGGCGCACAGCACCGCGCCAGTTGTCGCGCCTGCGGCCCCGACGGCTCCGGTTGTGTCGACCCCGCCTGCAACTGCCTCGGTAACGCCGACCATTCCTGCTCCGGCAGCGGCTGCTCCGGTTGCCGGCCAAGGCCAGGTTCAACTGCAATTCACCGCTGATTGCTGGACACAAGTCACCGACGGCACTGGCAAAGTGCTGCTCAGTGGTCTCAAGCGCAAAGGCGAAACCGTTTCCCTCAGTGGTAAGCCGCCGTTTGCCGTGCGTCTGGGCTTCGCCCGTGGCGCGCAGGTCAGCTACAACGGGCAGGTGGTTGATGTCGCTCCATTCACCAGTGGCGAGACTGCTCGCCTGAAGTTGGGTCAATAAGTCATGCACGGCGAATCTCCAATCAAGCGTCGCGAATCCCGGAAAATCTGGGTCGGTAACGTGCCTGTTGGCGGCGATGCGCCCATCGCTGTGCAGAGCATGACCAACAGCGACACCAATGACGTTGCCGCCACCGTTGCCCAGATCAATCGTCTGGAAGCCGCTGGCGTTGATATCGTGCGGGTTTCCGTACCGGACATGGACGCCGCCGAAGCCTTCGGCAAGATCAAGCAACTGGTCAAAGTACCGTTGGTGGCCGACATCCACTTCGACTACAAGATCGCTTTGCGCGTAGCCGAACTGGGCGTTGATTGCCTGCGGATCAACCCGGGCAACATCGGTCGTGAAGACCGCGTGCGTGCGGTGGTCGATGCCGCCCGTGATCGCGGGATTCCGATCCGCATCGGCGTCAACGCCGGTTCCCTGGAAAAAGACCTGCAAAAGAAATACGGCGAGCCGACCCCGGCCGCACTGGTCGAATCCGCCTTGCGTCACGTCGAGCACCTTGAGCGTCTGAACTTCCAGGACTTCAAGGTCAGCGTGAAAGCCTCCGATGTGTTCATGGCCGTCGCTGCTTACCGCTTGCTGGCCAAGGAAATCGTCCAGCCGCTGCACTTGGGCATCACCGAAGCCGGTGGTTTGCGTTCAGGCACAGTGAAATCCGCCGTGGGCCTCGGTATGCTGCTCGCCGAAGGGATTGGCGATACTATCCGCATCTCGTTGGCGGCCGACCCGGTCGAGGAAGTGAAAGTCGGCTACGACATTCTCAAATCCCTGCACCTGCGTTCCCGTGGCATCAACTTCATCGCCTGCCCGAGCTGCTCGCGGCAGAACTTCGATGTGGTCAAGACCATGAACGAGCTGGAAGGGCGCCTCGAAGATCTGTTGGTGCCGCTGGATGTCGCGGTCATCGGTTGCGTGGTCAACGGGCCGGGCGAAGCCAAGGAAGCCCATATCGGCTTGACCGGCGGCACGCCAAACCTGATTTACATCGACGGCAAGCCGTCGCAGAAACTGACGAATGACAATCTGGTGGATGAGCTTGAACGCTTGATCCGCCAGAAAGCGGCCGAGAAGGTCGAAGCTGACGCAGCTGTAATCGCTCGCGGCTGATCGAACGAATTTAAGGATTTAAAGTGAGCAAGTCTCTGCAAGCCATTCGTGGCATGAACGACATCCTGCCCGAACAGACTCCCCTGTGGCGTCATTTCGAGGGCACCGTTTCGCGTCTGCTGGATAACTACGGTTACAAGCAGATTCGCATGCCGATCGTCGAGTTCACCGAGCTGTTCAAGCGCTCGATCGGTGAAGTGACCGACATCGTCGAAAAAGAGATGTACACCTTCGAAGACCGTAACGGCGATTCGCTGACCCTGCGCCCTGAAGGCACAGCGGCCTGCGTGCGTGCGGTGCTCGAGCACGGCATCACTGGCGGCGGCCAGGTGCAGAAACTCTGGTACATCGGCCCGATGTTCCGCCACGAACGTCCGCAGAAAGGCCGTTATCGCCAGTTCCACCAGATCGGTGTCGAAGTGTTCAACCTCGACGGTCCGGACATCGACGCTGAGCTGATCGTGCTGACCTGGCGCCTGTGGGGCGAGCTGGGCATCCGTGATGCGGTCAAGCTCGAGCTCAACAGCCTGGGCACCAGCGAATCCCGTGGTCGTTATCGCGAAGCGCTGGTCGAGTTCCTGTCCGCTCACCTGGACAAGCTCGACGAAGACAGCCAGCGTCGTCTGAAGACCAACCCGTTGCGCGTTCTGGACACCAAGAACGCCGACACTCAAGCGATCCTGGTCGACGCGCCGAAAATGGCCGACTACCTCGACGACGAATCCCGCGTGCACTTCGAGGGCCTCAAGGCTCGCCTGGACGCCGCCGGTATTCCTTACGTGATCAACCCGAAGCTGGTACGCGGGCTGGATTACTACAGCAAGACGGTTTTCGAGTGGGTCACCGACAAGTTGGGCGCTCAAGGCACCGTGTGTGCTGGCGGCCGCTACGACGGTCTGGTGGAACAGATGGGCGGCAAGCCGACCCCGGGCGTTGGTTTCGCCATGGGCATCGAGCGCCTGGTGCTGCTGCTTGAAACCCTGGAGCAGATCCCGGAAGAGATCTCCCGTCAGGTCGACGTCTATCTCTGCGCATTCGGCGAGGCTGCCGAGTTGGCGGCCCTGACGTTGAGCGAGAAGGTGCGCGATCAGTTGCCCAACCTGCGCTTGCAGATCAATGCCGGCGCCGGCAGCTTCAAAAGTCAATTCAAGAAGGCCGACAAGAGCGGTGCGCTGTACGCGCTGATCCTCGGTGACGACGAAATGGCCCAGCAAGTGGTAGGTTTCAAACCCCTGCGTGGCCAGGGCGAACAACAAAGCATTGCCTGGGATGCGCTTGCTGCACACCTGGCCACCTGCGTCGTGCAGGGTTGAAGCTGTCATAAACAGCCGATTTAGCGATTAAGGAGTATTGGGGTGTCGAGTACCGAAGACGAACAGCTGGCGGATTTGAAGGACTGGTGGACACGCAACGGCAAGCCCCTGGTCACTGGCGGCCTGTTGGCGCTGGTCATCGTGTTCGGCTGGCAGGCCTTTCAAAAGTATCAGAGCAATCAGTCGCAAGGCGCCTCGATGCTCTATCAGCAATTGCTCGAAACCACGCTGACGCCCAACGGCAAGCCTGATGCCGCCCGTGTTTCGGACCTGGCCGGCAAGCTCAACAGCGAATTTGGCGGCAGCGCCTACGCGCAATACGGCAGCCTGTTCGTGGCGAAAGTCGCGGTCGACAGCGGCAAGCTGGACGACGCTGCCACCGAGCTGAAAGCCATTGTTGCCAAACCGGCCAACCCGGCACTGGGCGAAATCGCCCGTCAGCGCCTGGCGCAGGTACTGGCCGCGCAGAACAAGGTCGATGACGCCCTGAAACTGCTCGAAGGCGATGCCGATAAAGCATTCCTCGCCACCCGCGAAGAGCTCAAGGGCGACCTGCTGGTGCAGTTGGGTCGTACCGACGAAGCGCACGCTGCGTATCAAAAAGCCAAGGCGGCACTGTCGGATGAAGCGGCAGTCGGTGGCCTACAAATCAAGTTGGACGATCTGGCCAAAGGGGATGCGTGACGTGATCCGTTGGAAACATGCAGCATTGCTGGCTCTGGCCGTTTTGGCCGCGGGTTGCAGCAGCAACAGCAAAAAAGAATTGCCGCCTGCCGAGCTGGTCGACTTCAAAGAAGAAGTGGTCCTGCAAAAGCAGTGGAGTCGTTCGATCGGTGACGGTCAGGGCGAAACCTACAACATGCTGGTTCCGGCGATCGATGGCGATACCATCTATGCCGCCGACGTCACTGGCGTGGTGATGGCGATGGATCGCAGCAATGGCGACGTCAAATGGAAGAAAGACCTCGAACTGCCTGTTTCCGGCGCCGTTGGCGTAGGTTATGGCCTGCTCGTGATCGGTACGACCAAGGGCGAAATCGTTGCAATGGACGCCACCAACGGTGAAGAGAAATGGCGCGCTCGCGTGTCCAGCGAAGTTCTCGCGCCGCCGGCCAACAACGGTGACGTGGTGGTCGTTCAGACTCAGGATGACCGTCTGATCGGTCTGGATGCCTCTACCGGCAACCAGCGCTGGTTGTATGACAGCACGCCTGCGGTCCTGACCCTGCGTGGCACCAGTGCGCCGATCGTGACCAACCGCCTTGCGGTGGCTGGCCTGTCGACCGGTAAAGTGGTTGCACTCGATATCTCCAACGGCGTGCCGGTGTGGGAACAGCGGGTTGCGATCCCGCAAGGTCGTTCGGAACTGGAGCGCGTTGTCGATATCGACGGTGGTCTGCTGCTGTCCGGCGGTACCTTGTACGTCGCCAGCTATCAGGGTCGCGTTGCGGCACTGGACCTGGAAAGCGGTCGTCAGCTCTGGCAGCGTGATGCTTCCAGCTATGCCGGTGTTGCCCAGGGCTTCGGCACTGTGTACGTGAGCCTGGCTTCGGGCACCGTTGAAGGCGTTGACGAGCGTTCCACCACAGCCTTGTGGAGCAACGATTCGCTGGCTCGCCGTCAACTGTCGGCTCCGGAAGTGTTCTCCAGCTATGTTGCAGTCGGTGACATGGAAGGCTATGTGCACCTGCTGAGCCAGGTGGACGGTCGTTTTGTCGGCCGCGAACGCATTGACAGCGACGGCCTGCGTGCCCGTCCGCTGGTGGTGGGTGACACGATTTATCTTTATGGCAACAGCGGCAAACTGGAAGCCCTGACCATCAAGTAATGTTTTGACTATGCTTGGGGTTAACCCCCAAGCGGCCCCGTTCTGCGGGGCTCGCAGCGTTTTCAAACGCTGCCCCGAGCACCAGCCGCTGCCTCGCAGCGGCTTTTGTATTTTCTGAAATAACGAAGTGGAGAGCCGCATGGTTCCCGTAATCGCCCTGGTGGGCCGACCGAACGTCGGCAAGTCCACCTTGTTCAACCGCCTGACCAGGACTCGCGACGCCATCGTCGGCGACTTGTCCGGTCTGACCCGTGATCGCCAATACGGTGAGGCCAAGTGGCAAGGGCGTTCCTACATTCTGGTCGACACCGGCGGTATCTCCGGTGACGAGCACGGTATGGACGAAAAAATGGCCGAGCAGTCGCTGCTGGCCATTGAAGAAGCCGATGTCGTTCTGTTCCTGGTAGATGCCAAGGCCGGTTTCACCGCCGCCGACCAGATGATCGCCGAGCATTTGCGCAAACGTAACAAGCGTTCGTACGTGGTTGCCAACAAGGTCGACAACATCGACCCTGAAATGGCCCGCGCCGAATTCGCCCCGTTGGGCATGGGCCACGCGATCCCGATCGCCGGTGCTCATGGTCGTGGCATCACCCAGATGCTGGAAATCGCCCTGAGCGACTTCCCGAAAGACGAAGAAGAGCTGGAAGAAGGCGAGGAAGAGGACGTTGCCGAAGGCGAGGAAGCCAAGCGCATTCCTGGCCCAAGCGAAAAAGACGGGATCAAGATCGCCATCATCGGCCGCCCGAACGTCGGCAAGTCGACCCTGGTCAACCGCATGCTTGGTGAAGACCGGGTCATCGTGTACGACCAACCCGGCACTACCCGCGACAGTATCTACATCCCGTTCGAGCGTAACGACGAGAAGTACACGCTGATCGACACCGCCGGTGTGCGCAAGCGCGGCAAGATCCACGAAGAAGTCGAAAAATTCTCCGTGGTCAAAACCCTGCAAGCGATCAAAGACGCCAACGTGGTGATCTTCGTGATGGACGCCCGCGAAGGCGTGGTAGACCACGACCTCAACCTGCTGGGCTTCGCCATTGAGTCGGGTCGTGCGCTGGTTATCGCGATCAACAAGTGGGACGGCATGACGCCGAGCGAGCGTGACTTCGTGAAGGTCGAGCTGCAACGTCGACTGTTCTTCGTTGACTACGCCGACATCCACTTCATCTCGGCGCTGCACGGCACGGGCGTGGGCAACCTCTACGCTTCCGTACAGAACTCGTTCAAGTCCGCGGTCACCCGCTGGCCGACCAACCGCCTGACCCAGATTCTGGAAGATGCGGTTGGCGAGCACGCGCCACCGATGGTTAACAACCGCCGGATCAAGCTGCGTTATGCGCACTTGGGTGGTGCCAACCCGCCGATCATCGTGATTCACGGTAACCAGATCGAGAAGGTGCCGAAGTCCTACGTGCGTTACCTGGAAAACACTTACCGTCGTGTCTTGAAGCTGGTCGGTACGCCGATCCGCATCGAGTTCAAGGGCGGCGAGAACCCGTACGAAGGCAACAAGAACTCGCTCACTGACCGTCAGGTCAACAAGAAGCGTCGCTTGATGTCGCACCACAAGAAAGCCGACAAGAAGCGCCGCGACAAGCGCTGATTCAAGGCTGGCTCGCCTCTGTAGGAGCGAGGCTTGCCCGCGAAGAACGATAACGCGGTGTATCTGATACACCGCGGTGTTGCGTTCGCGGGCAAGCCTCGCTCCTACGGGATCGGGTTCGAGAAGAAGGGCGCCACTGGCGCCCTTTTTTTATGGGCGCCGTTTGGCTATCCTCGGGCTCTCCCGCGCCGCCGTTAGAGCCGGGTGTAGAGCAGGGAATCACCGATGATCACCAGTAAGCTGCCGAATGTCGGCATCACTATCTTCACGCAGATGTCTCAGCTCGCGGCGCAAACCGGGGCGATCAACCTGTCACAGGGTTTTCCCGATTTCGATGCCCCGCAAGCCTTGTGCGATGCGGTGGGTCGGCACATTGCCAATGGCCATAACCAGTACTCGCCGATGACCGGCCTGCCGGTACTGCGTCAGCAGATCGTGGCGAAAATTGCCCGCAGCTATGGCGTCACCGTCGATGCGGACAGCGAAGTGACCGTGACTCCCGGTGCGACTGAGGCGATTTTTTGCGCCATTCAGGCCGTTATCCACAACGGTGACGAAGTCATCGTGTTTGATCCGGCCTATGACAGTTACGAGCCCTCGGTCCAGCTGGCCGGTGGCCGTTGCGTTCACGTGCAACTGGGGCTGGACGACTTCAGCATCGATTTCGAAAAGCTCGCCCAGGCGCTGAGTCCGCGCACGCGGATGATCATCCTCAATACCCCGCACAATCCCAGCGGCGCACTGATCAACCGTGCCGAGCTGGACCAACTGGCGGCGTTGATCCGTGACCGCGACATCTATGTGATCAGCGATGAGGTCTACGAGCACCTGGTCTACGACGGTGTGCCCCATGTCAGTGTGCTGGCCCATGAAGAGCTGTATCAGCGCGCCTTCGTGGTCAGCTCCTTCGGCAAGACGTACCACGTCACCGGCTGGAAAACCGGCTACGTGGTCGCGCCACCGGCCTTGTCGGCAGAGCTGCGCAAGGTGCACCAGTACGTCAATTTTTGCGGCGTAACCCCCTTGCAATACGCCTTGGCCGACTTCATGGCGGAGCATCCTGAACACGTCGAAGAATTGCCCGGCTTCTACCAGGCCAAGCGCGATCTGTTCTGCGACTTGCTGATGCCATCGCGTTTCAGTTTCACCCGCGTCACCGGCACCTATTTCCAGTTGGTCGATTACTCGCAGATCCGTCCCGACCTCAACGACGTCGAGATGGCGCTGTGGATGACCCGCGAACACGGCGTGGCGAGCATCCCGATCTCGGTGTTCTACCAGACGCCACCCGAAGGCCAGCGCCTGGTGCGCCTGTGCTTCGCCAAACGCGAGGAGACCCTGCGTGAAGCAGCGGCAAAACTATGCGTGATCTGAGTGCATTGCCGAATCTGACCATCGCGCTGATCCAGACAACCCTGGCCTGGCACGACCGCCAGGCCAATCTGGAGCATTTCGAGCAACTGCTGGAGCAGGCTCGTGGCGCGGACCTGATCATCCTGCCGGAGATGTTCACCACCGGTTTTTCCATGGAGTCCGAGACGCTTGCCGAGGCGGAAAACGGTCCCACCAGCAAATGGCTGCGCGCCCAGGCGGCAAAACTCGATGCGGTGATCACCGGCAGCATCATCGTTCAGGCCGCTGATGGCAGCCATCGCAATCGCCTGTTGTGGGCGCGGCCGGATGGCGAAGTCTGGCATTACGACAAGCGCCACTTGTTCCGTATGGCGGGCGAGCACAATCACTACACGCCGGGCGAGCGTCAGGTGCAGTTCGAGCTCAAAGGCTGGCGCGTCCGGCCGCTGATTTGCTACGACCTGCGTTTCCCGGTGTGGAGCCGCGATGCCCAGGACACAGACCTTTTGCTGTACACCGCCAACTGGCCGGGGGCGCGGCGCCAGCACTGGAACCGTTTGCTGCCGGCGCGGGCAATCGAAAACCTGTGCTATGTGGCGGCGGTGAATCGCATCGGCACTGACGGGAAAGGCTTTGCGTACACCGGCGACAGTCAGGTCCTGGATTTTCAGGGCGAGACATTGCTCAGCGCCGGTGAGGCGGATGGGGTGTTTCAGTTTGTTCTGGATGCGGCGGAACTGGCGGCTTATCGCACGCGGTTTCCGGCGAATCTGGATGCGGATACGTTCGAGTTCACCTGAGATTTTCTCTGCCTGACAAGGACCCATCGCCGGCAAGCCGGCTCCTACAGTTGACCGAGTTGTTCTGACCGACGCGGTCCTCTGTAGGAGCCAGCTTGCTGGCGATGGGGCCAGGACAGACAACATAAATATTGCCGGCAAACAAAAAGGCCCCAAGGTTTTCACCAAGGGGCCTTTTGCATTACAGCGGTGACTTTATGCCGCTTTCGCTTCCGGCTGGCTCAACGAGCGGTTCAGCGCGCTGAACAGGGCCTTGAAGCTGGCGGTGGTGATGTTTTCATCGATGCCCACGCCGTGCACCGCACGTTGGCCTTCCACACGCAGTTCGATGTAGGCCGCGGCCTTGGCGTTGGTGCCCGCACCGATCGCGTGCTCGTTGTAATCCATGATCTCCACCGGAATCGGCAGACCGGCCACCAGCGCTTCCAGCGCGCCGTTGCCTTTACCGCGCCAGTGCAGGTTGGTTTCGCCCTGGCCCTTGCCGGAAACTTCCACTTCCACGGCGCTGTGACCGTTTTCTTCCTGCAGGCGATGGCTGACCAGCGCGTACGGGGTGTTGGCCTGCAAGTACTCGCTGTGCAGCAACGCGTGGATCTGCTGGGCGGTCATTTCGAGGCCCAGACGATCGGTTTCACGCTGCACGACCTGGCTGAACTCGATCTGCATGCGACGCGGCAAGCTGATGCCGTATTCCTGTTCCAGCAGGTAAGCGATACCGCCCTTGCCCGACTGGCTGTTGACGCGGATCACCGCCTCGTAGCTGCGGCCGATGTCGGCCGGGTCGATCGGCAAGTACGGCACTTCCCACAGGGCGTCCGGTTTCTGCTGGGCGAAGCCCTTGCGGATGGCATCCTGGTGGGAGCCGGAGAACGCGGTGTGAACCAGGTCGCCGACGTACGGGTGACGCGGGTGCACCTGGATCTGGTTGCATTCTTCGACGACTTTGCGCACGCCGTCGATGTCCGAGAAATCGAGCTCAGGGTGGATGCCCTGGGTGTAGAGGTTCAGTGCCACGGTGACCAGGTCGACGTTGCCGGTACGCTCGCCGTTGCCGAACAGGCAGCCTTCGACACGGTCCGCACCCGCCATCAGGCCCAGCTCGGTGGCGGCCACGCCGGTGCCACGGTCGTTGTGGGTGTGCAGGCTGATGATCACGCTGTCACGACGATTGATGTGGCGGCCGAACCATTCGATCTGGTCGGCATAGATGTTCGGGGTCGCGCATTCGACGGTGGCCGGCAGGTTGAGGATCACCTTGTGCTCAGGCGTCGGGTTCCAGACTTCGATGACCGCGTCGCAGACTTCCTTGGCGAATTCCAGCTCGGTGGCGCTGAAGGTTTCCGGCGAGTATTCGAAGGTCCACTGCGTGTCCGGCTGCTGGGCCGCGTATTTGACGAACAGCTTGGCGGCGTTCACGGCGATGGCCTTGATCCCGTCCTTGTCCTGGTTGAAGACAATGCGGCGGAAGGAAGGGGAGGTCGCGTTGTACAGGTGAACGATGGCTTTCTTCGCCCCGCGCAGGGATTCGAAGGTGCGCTCGATCAGGTCTTCACGGCCTTGAGTCAACACCTGAATGGTGGTGTCGTCCGGGATGTGGTTGCCTTCGATCAGGGTGCGCACGAAGTCGAAGTCGGTTTGCGACGCAGCCGGGAAGGACGCTTCGATTTCTTTCACGCCAACCTGTACGAGGGTTTTCCAGAAACGCAGCTTCTTGACCGCGTCCATCGGCTCGATCAGCGACTGGTTGCCGTCGCGCAGGTCGGAGCTGCACCAGATCGGCGCGGCGGTGATGGTCTTCGACGGCCAGGTGCGGTCCGGAATGTCGATGGTCGGGAACGCGCGGTATTTCGAAGACGGGTCTTTGAGCATGCTCATCGGGAAATCCTTATTGTGTGGGCCGAAAAAAGGCGGCCTGCCGGTGGATCAAAAGTTCTTGGGGAAAAGCGTAAAACGAGGCGTCGCGATTCAGCCCGGCAGTCGTGCGCTGACGAGGCACAGGCTGCGGTGCTGGCGAAGCTGAATGAGGGTGTGAGAGGTTTTCATGTCTTCAACCCTAACCGCGAGGGTGAAGGATGGCAAGCAGTCGAAAAAAATTGAGAGGAATACTCGCTAGCGCGTATTTATCGAGATTTTATTGCTGTGAGTCCCCGTGATTGTTTGGTTTTTTGCGCGAGCTTCAAGCGATGCGCAATTGATGGTTTGAGCGCCGGGCGCTGACAGTCGGGCTATTCTTAAAGCCTCGACTGGCATTCAGGAGTCGGCGATGAACGAGTCTGACTGGAAGCAGTATTGCGTGTTACGGCCGGTGGCACATGAGCGGATGTGCGAGCGGATTTTGTCGGATGTCGAAAAAACGCTGCTGGATAAGAGCAACGCGCCCTACGAACGAATAGATGCCAGCGAGGAGCTGCTGAAAGCCGGGCAAAAGGAGCTGTACTGGGCGTTTGGTGTTTTCAGGTTTTCGCGTCATGAAGCCCGCTCGCATTTGCTTGGGTTGTGCGCGCGGGAATTGATCACGGCAGAGGAGTTGAGCTGGTTTTCAGTCGAGACGCAGGAGTGGGTCAAACACTGCCTGGCGGATCGAGAGGTCCATGGGATAGAGGACCTGGACGCGGAATAAGCGGCGTCAGTGATACCGCCTTCGCGGGCAAGCCCGCTCCTACATTTGTTCGGTGTGAACACGGTAAATGTGGGAGCGAGCCTGCTCGCGATGAGGCCATCAACCTCACCGAAAATCTAAGGCTGAAACGCGCCTATGAAGATCGCCGGATCCACCCGCGCATCATTCAGGCTGACATTCCAGTGCATGTGCGGCCCGGTCGCCCGTCCAGTCGAACCGACCTTGCCAACCACACCGCCACGAGCCAGTTGCTGCCCCACCTTCACATCGATCTTCGACATGTGACAGAACATGCTGATAAAGCCCTGCCCATGGTCGACAAACACCGTGTTGCCGTTAAAGAAGTAGTTACCGATCAGAATCACTTTGCCCGCTGCCGGGGTCTTGATCGGCGTGCCGGCGCCCACGGCGAAATCCAGGCCAGAGTGGGGATTGCGCTCTTCACCATTGAAGAAACGGCGCACGCCGAACTTGCTCGACAGCGGCCCGTTGACCGGTTTGTCCAGCAGCAGGTTGCTCGGCGTATTCGGGCTGAACGTGCGGTACGCGGCGATCTGCTCGGCCAGTTCGCGCTCGATGCGCTTGAGATTGTCCGGGTTCGGGTTGACCTGTTGAGTGTTTTTCAACGTGATGCGCTGTTCCGGATACTTCTTGTTGCCAACGGTGAAACTCAAGTTGCGGCCGCCGCTGCTGATGGACTGCGCCCCCGGTTTGACGGTCAACGGCACACCGACAATCGCCAGCCAATTGTCCTGTTCCTTGACCACCAGCACCGGTTTGCCCTGATAGCTGGCTTTCGGCGCCTGGGCAGAGCTGCCCAGATCCACCACCGCCACGCCCCCCGGAACCGGTTTGTTCAACAGGCGGGTGATGTAGCTGTCAGCGTGGGCGTTGAAGGTCAGGCACAGCAACAGCAGCGAAGCTAAAAAACGCGGCATGGATCAATCCAGTAAAGAAAGGGTGACAGGTGTCAGGTGGTTGTCTTCGACCCGCACTTGCAGCTCGCCTTCACCCAGTTTGGCTTTCAGGCGCTGGCCGTTGTGGGTTTGCGCGGCGTTGCGGATCGCGTTGCCACGCTCGTCCAGCAAAATGCTGTAGCCACGCCCGAGGGTCGCCAAAGGGCTGACCACGTGCAGGGTCTGCACCTGGCTTTGCAGTTGCAGACGACGGGATTTGAGCCCTTCGCGCATGGCCCGAGGCAGGCGTTCGGCGAGGCTGTCGAGGCGCTGACGCAACATCGCCAGTTGCCGCCCCGGATGTTGTCCGGCGAGGCGGGTTTCCAGGCGGATCAGCCGTTCGCGACGGGTATTGAGGCTTCGCTCGAAGGCGCGGCGCATGCGCATGTCCAGATCATCCAGACGTTGCGCCTGTTGGCGCAGACGTTCACCGGGATGGCGCAGGCGACGAGAGATGCCTTCCAGGCGCAGGCGATCACGCATCAAACGGTCGCGCATGCGCATCACCAGCCGACGGTGCAGGCTTTCGACCCGACGCACCAGGTCGCTGGAATCCGGCGCCAGCAGTTCAGCGGCGGCGGACGGCGTCGGGGCGCGAACGTCGGCCACGAAATCACTGATCGATACATCGGTTTCATGGCCGACGGCGCTGACAATCGGCGTCACGCATGCATCCACGGCGCGGGCCACGGCTTCTTCGTTGAAACACCAGAGGTCTTCCAGCGAGCCGCCGCCACGGGCCAGGATCAATGCATCGAAACCACGGGCGTCCGCCAGTTTCAACGCGCGGACAATCTGCGCCGTCGCTTCACGGCCCTGCACGGCAGTGGGGATCAGCGTCAGCTGGATCTGCGGTGCGCGACGGCGGAACACGCTGATGATGTCGCGGATCACCGCGCCGGTCGGCGAACTGATGATGCCGATGCGCTGCGGATGCGCCGGCAGCGGCACTTTGCGCTCGGCGCTGAACAGGCCTTCGGCGCTGAGTTTTTCCTTCAAGGCATCGAAGGCCAGGCGCAGCGCACCGTCACCGGCCGGCTCGACGGTGTCGAGAATCAGCTGATAGTCGCCACGGCCTTCGAACAGCGAAACCTTGCCGCGCACCTTGACCGCCAAGCCGTCCTTCAGCGCCTGACGAACCCGCGCCGCGTTCTGCCGGAACAATGCGCAACGCACTTGGGCGCCGCTGTCCTTGAGGGTGAAATACACGTGGCCGGACGCCGGGCGTGCGAGGTTGGAGATTTCGCCTTCAACCCAGATATTGCTAAACACGTCTTCGAGCAACACCCGCGCGCGGCCGTTGAGCTGGCTGACAGTCAGGACTTCACGGTCCAGGCCGAGTCTTGCAAAGGGATCTTTAATCATGGGGCGCATGATAAAGGCATTCTCCAACCGAATGCACGATCCCCTGTAGGAGCGAGCCTGCTCGCGATGGCAGTGTGTCAGTCGACAGTGCTATTGAATGTTAAACCGCTATCGCGAGCAGGCTCGCTTCCACAATGGTCTGTGCAGACATTTATGAAGTGTTGAATCAGCGCCGTGGGATTCTGCCGGCAGGCGAGGGCGACGGTGCTGTGGCAATCCGGGTCGGCCAGGGGCAGGAAATGAATGTCGGGTGGCGCGATGTCCTGCATCGACTCAGGCAGCAGGGCGATGCCGAATCCGGCCTGGATCAATTGCAGTTGCGTGGTTTTGCGCGAGACCACCCGCGCCGCCTTCGGGAAAAATCCCTGGCGCATACACAGCTCGGCGGACAGATAACTCAAACCGCCGCGCTGTGGGTGAGGGATGGAGATAAAGGCTTCATCCTTCAACTGCGCCAGATCGATGCCCTGAGCGGACTTATCCACAACCAGCCGATGATTGGGTGGAACGGCCAGCAGCAATCGTTCGCTATACAAAGGAACAATCTGCACGCCTTCACGCTGGCGCAACACCGGCAGGCGCAGCAGTCCGACATCAAGTCGATTGTCGACCAACGCTTCAAGCTGCGCTTCGGAAGACAGCTTGACGATCTCCATGGACACGCCGGCCTGCTGGTCCAGATAAGCACTGATACCCCGTAGCAGGCGACCACTCATGGGCACGGTGCTGGAGTGACTCAGGCGCAAGGTGCCCAGTTGCCCGTTGCCCACTTGGGTGGCCATTTCACTGGCCTTGGTCAGTTCGTTCAGCAGGTTTCTGGCGCGCGGCAAGAACGCCTCGCCAGCGGCGGTCAGTCGCGGCTGGCGCGCCGTGCGTTCGAACAGCGGGGTTTGCAGGCGGGTTTCCATGTCCTTGATCTGCCGGCTCAAGGCTGACTGCGCAATAAACAAACGCTCAGCGGCTGCACTGAAGCTGCCGCACTCGGCGATTTCCACGAAGTAACGCAATTGACGGGTTGAAAGCACGAGTCATGCCTTTTTGAGATGAGAGGTCAGCTTTGAAGATATTAGTCGCAAGGCTCGGCGCTGGCTAAAGTCATCACAGGTATTTGATAAAGGCGTGCAGATGAACGTGCTGGAGTTGTTACACCAATGGCCATTCGGCGCGACGGATTGGTTGGTGATCGGCCTGGCCATCGCCCTGGCGTACATCGTGTTTGGCATCGCCGGGTTCGGCACCGCACTGGTGGCGGGGCCGATTCTGATTGTGTTCATGCCGCTGTCGAAGATCGTGCCGTTGCTGGTGCTGCTGGATTTTGTCGCGGCGTTCGGCAATCTGCTGCCCTCGCGGAGGGATGTGGCCAGGCCTGAGTTGCTGCGGCTGTTGCCGTGCATGGCGGTGGGTTGCACGCTGGGGGTCATCTTTCTGCTGAACCTGAAATCCGACGTGTTGCTGCTGTTGATGGGGCTGTTTATCAGCGTCTATGCGGTTTACAGCCTGTGGGTCAAAACCCGGCCGACGCAGTTGTCTGCCGCCTGGGCCGTGCCGATGGGCACGGTGGGCGGGATGTTCGGGGCGTTGTTTGGCAGTGGCGGCTTTTTATATGCGATCTATTTGAACAGTCGCTTGCCCAAAGACGCGGCGCGAGCGACCCAGAGTGCGCTGATCAGTTGCAGCACCGTGGTGCGCCTGAGCCTGTTTGCTGTCGCGGGTGTGTATGCCGAGCTACCCTTGTTGGTACTGGCGCTGTGTTTGTTGCCGGCCATGGCGCTGGGGTTGTGGGTCGGCCGGCGGTTGACCATGCGATTGTCCCGCGAGGCGTTTGTGCGGCTGGTGACCTGGTTGGTGCTGGCCAGCGGGATTGCGTTGATCGGGCGGTATTTGAGTACTTGACCTGAGAGTGTCAGGGATTAAGCTGCCGCCCGCTCGGACGCCTTCGCGGGCAAGCCTCGCTCCCACATTAGACCGCAATCAAATGTGGGAGCGAGGCTTGCCCGCGAAGGCGTCGGACGGCACACCGCAGAACTTCCATTTGACGCAGCAGGCTTGCACCCATGAATTCCCAAAGCATCATCGTCCCGAAAATCTCCACACTGCCGGTACATGAACCCCGGGCCCGGGCGGTCGTGCGGTGGCTGGTGCGCAAGGACATCATCAAGGAAGAGCTGACCACTTGCGGCCGCACCGGCAACCGCATGGGCCACGCGATCGCCGATGGTGCCCGCACCGTGGTGCTGCACCCGGATGCGCTGCCGTTCGGCGAGCCGGTCAATGGCCTGGAGATCATTACCAAACGCTGCATTTATACGCCGGCCAAAGGTTTTCTGGGGGAGGCGGGTTGCGCCGAGTGCCGCAAGGAAATCGGCGAGGCGCTGTTCGAAAGCCTCGAAGACTGGATGCCGGGGCGTACCGATAACTTCACCTGTCCCGAATGCGGGCATGAAGATGACATCAACGGGTTCCTGTTCTTGCAGGAGTGCGGGTTTTCCAACCTGGGGTTCATTTTCAACAACTGGGCCGAGGCCGGGTTCAAGCAGAGCTTTATCGATGAGTTTGCCGATTGGCTGGATCAGCCGGTTAGCTGGGTGAAAGTCGAGTTGTAATACGTCCGGGAGACCGCGTTATCGTTCATCGCCAGCAAGCCGGCTCCTACAGATCGACGGTGTTTTTGTAGGAGCCGGCTTGCCGGCGATGCTCTGTAAATCTCCCGTCGATCACCGCATCGATAATAGACAGAGTTTTACATTGAACCCGAGGGGGTGTCTGACTATAATGGCGCGCTTCCATTTTCCCGCTCGGGAGCCCCCGCGATGCTGCGTATCAGCCAAGAAGCTCTGACATTCGACGACATTCTCCTAGTGCCCGGTTATTCCGAGGTGCTTCCTAACGAAGTCAGTCTCAAGACCCGCCTTACCCGTGGCATCGAGCTGAACATTCCTCTGGTTTCTGCCGCCATGGACACCGTTACTGAAGCCCGTCTGGCAATCGCCATGGCTCAGGAAGGTGGCATCGGCATTATCCACAAGAACATGACCATCGAGCAGCAAGCTGCCGAAGTTCGCAAGGTCAAGAAGTTCGAAGCCGGCGTCGTCAAGGATCCGATCACCATCGAGGCTGACGCCACGGTTCGTGATCTGTTCGAACTGACCCGCATGCACAATATCTCCGGCGTTCCGGTACTGCACGATGGCGACCTGGTCGGCATCGTCACTTCCCGTGACGTGCGCTTCGAAACCCGTCTGGAAGCCACCGTACGTGAAGTGATGACGCCTAAAGAGCGTCTGGTCACCGTCCGTGAAGGCGCCAACAAGAACGAAGTCCGCGAGTTGCTGCACAAGCACCGCCTGGAAAAAGTCCTGATCGTCGATGACAAGTTTGCCCTCAAAGGCATGATGACCGTCAAAGACATCGAAAAAGCCAAGGCTTACCCGCTGGCCAGCAAGGACGATCAAGGTCGTCTGCGCGTAGGCGCTGCGGTCGGCACCGGTAAAGACACCGGTGACCGCGTTGCCGCGCTGGTCAATGCCGGCGTTGACGTGGTGGTGGTCGACACCGCTCACGGTCACTCCAAAGGTGTGATCGACCGCGTTCGCTGGGTCAAACAGAATTTCCCTGAAGTGCAGGTCATCGGCGGCAACATCGCCACCGGCGCTGCCGCCAAGGCCCTGGCCGAAGCTGGCGCCGATGCGGTCAAGGTCGGTATCGGCCCTGGCTCGATCTGCACCACCCGTATCGTCGCCGGTGTCGGCGTCCCGCAAATCAGTGCCATCGCCAACGTCGCCGCTGCCCTTGAAGGCACCGGTGTTCCGTTGATCGCCGACGGCGGCATCCGTTTCTCCGGTGACCTGTCCAAGGCCATCGTAGCCGGTGCTTCCTGCGTGATGATGGGCTCGATGTTCGCCGGTACTGAAGAAGCGCCAGGCGAGATCGAACTGTTCCAGGGTCGTTCGTACAAGGCTTACCGTGGCATGGGTTCGCTGGGCGCCATGTCCCAGGCTCAAGGTTCCTCCGACCGTTACTTCCAGGACTCCTCGGCAGGCGCCGAGAAACTGGTTCCGGAAGGTATCGAAGGGCGTGTTCCGTACAAGGGCACCCTGAGCGCGATCATCCATCAACTGATGGGCGGCCTGCGTTCCTCGATGGGTTACACCGGCAGTGCCGACATCGAAGAAATGCGCACCAAGCCTGAGTTCGTGCGGATCACCGGCGCTGGCATGGCCGAGTCCCACGTTCATGACGTACAGATCACCAAAGAAGCGCCAAACTACCGCGTAGGTTGAGCCTTCAAGCAAAACGTTAAGTAACCCGGGGCTGTTTTATTCAGCCCCGAGTTGTTTCTGAATTACATAGACGAGACTGACTTCATGGCCCTCGACATTCACGCCCACCGCATCCTGATCCTCGACTTCGGTTCCCAGTACACCCAGCTGATCGCCCGCCGCGTGCGTGAAATCGGCGTGTACTGCGAACTGCATCCGTTCGACATGGACGACGAAGCGATTCGCGAATTCGCTCCAAAAGGCGTCATTCTCGCCGGCGGTCCCGAGTCCGTGCACGAAGCCAACAGCCCTCGCTGCCCGCAAGCGGTGTTTGACCTGGGCGTGCCGGTCTTCGGCATCTGCTACGGCATGCAGACCATGGCTGAACAGCTAGGTGGCAAGGTCGAAGGTTCCGAACTGCGTGAATTCGGTTATGCCCGTGTCGACGTGGTCGGCAAGAGCCAGCTGCTGGACGGCATCGAAGACCACATCGACGCCGACGGCCTGTTCGGTCTCGATGTGTGGATGAGCCACGGTGACAAGGTCACCAAAATGCCGCAGGACTTCCACATCCTGGCCAGCACCCCGAGCTGCCCGATTGCCGGCATGTTCAACGATGACCTGCGCTACTACGGCGTGCAGTTCCACCCGGAAGTGACCCACACCAAGCAGGGCGGCCGCATCCTGTCGCGCTTCATCCTCGAGATCTGCGGCTGCGAAGCGCTGTGGACACCGTCGAAGATCGCTGAAGACGCCATCGCCCAGGTTCGCGCCCAAGTCGGCACCGACAACGTCTTGCTCGGACTGTCCGGCGGCGTTGACTCCTCGGTGGTTGCCGCGCTGCTGCACAAAGCCATCGGCGACCAGCTGACCTGCGTCTTCGTCGACAACGGCCTGCTGCGTCTGCACGAAGGCGAGCAAGTGATGGCCATGTTCGCCGAGAACATGGGCGTCAAGGTGATCCGCGCCAACGCTGAAGACCAGTTCCTGAACAACCTGGCTGGCGAAAGCGATCCAGAGAAGAAGCGCAAGATCATCGGTCGTACCTTCATCGACGTCTTTGATGCCCAGTCCAACAAACTGGACAACATCAAGTACCTCGCCCAAGGCACCATCTACCCGGACGTGATCGAGTCGGCTGGCGCGAAAAGCGGCAAGGCGCACGTGATCAAGTCGCACCACAACGTGGGCGGCCTGCCGGAAGAAATGAACCTCAAGCTGGTTGAACCGCTGCGCGAGCTGTTCAAGGACGAAGTCCGTCGTCTGGGCCTGGAACTCGGCCTGCCGTACGACATGGTCTACCGTCACCCGTTCCCGGGCCCGGGCCTGGGTGTGCGGATCCTCGGTGAAGTGAAGAAGGAATACGCCGACCTGCTGCGTCGCGCCGACCACATCTTCATCGAAGAACTGCGCAAGGCCGACTGGTACCACAAAGTCAGCCAGGCATTCGTGGTGTTCCAGCCGGTGAAATCGGTTGGCGTTGTAGGCGATGGCCGTCGTTACGCCTGGGTCGTGGCCCTGCGTGCCGTGGAAACCATCGACTTCATGACTGCGCGTTGGGCTCACCTGCCTTACGAACTGCTGGAAACCGTCAGCGGCCGCATCATCAATGAAATCGAAGGCATCTCCCGCGTCACTTACGACGTGTCGAGCAAGCCGCCAGCGACCATCGAGTGGGAATGATCCCGGTCTGACTGATCGCCTGTAACACCTCAAAGGCCCCGTGAATGTGAATTCACGGGGCCTTTGCGTATCAGGCAGTTACAGCCGGCAGGCGCCCTTGCAGCGTCAGGCCCATGCGGTTGAGTGCGTGGGCAAGGCTGATCAGATTCGCGTAGGTGATCCGATGCACACCCGCCCAGGCCGGACGGTTGATCCGAAAGCCGCTATCCATCGTTCGCTCGATTGTCGTTCGCACAATCTGGCCAGTGCGGCTGCGATGAATCAGCGAGAAGGTGTCTTCCGACCTTTCAATGGTGAACATGCCTTGGCGGAACAGCAGCTGATTGATCTGCTCGGGCGTTCGTTGAATGAACGGCGTCGGCATCTGCAGGCTGATGTCGGCATACAGGGTGTCGGTATTACCGTGCATCGGGCCAGTTCCCCCGGCAATCTCATGGCCTACTTCGATACCATGGTCGATGTCCAGATGCAGACTCTGATCGGGTTGCACTTCTTCTATGCGCAAACCGATACCCCCCTCCGTTTCGCTGATGCCGGCCATTCCCCTGAACGTGTTGGTACTCTCCTGGTCGGTGAGTACCAGCCATTTTCCGCCGCCGTTGCGGGCTTGAGTCGCCTGCATGATGGTGTGGGTAAGGTAGGTCTTGAAGGATTGCTGTGCTCTGAGGGTCATGGTCGAGTCTTCATAACGATAACTCGCCAGGCAGTCAGTGGCCTGGATTTGAATGCCGTTCTGTTGGGCCGTTTTGACGACCTCCAGCGGCGTGAACTGTCCCGCAGGATCGCCTGGCAACTTTTTCAGGTACATCTCCAGCATGCCATGCATATTTCCGGTTTCGGCGAAGTTGTTCAGGTCGACTTGATTGAAGTCGTTGAGCAGACGATGCAGGTAGATCGTCTTGACGCCTTTCCTGGCCAGCGTCGGCATGTTTTCGATCAGGAAGCGCATGCTGGCAATGCGATCCTGACTTTCACCGACCACCAGTCCCGGCGCTGTGTCGAATACCTTCTCGATGAGTTCGGTGACCGTCGTGGATGGAGTGATCACGGGCTGGACCGGTCGGGGAGGCAGCGAGGCGAAAAAGTCCTTGGGTTTCTGGAATTCGATTGCATCCCTGGCCAGTGCCGTGCGGCGTCCGGCGACATACTCTTCGTAGGGGGAGACCCCTCTGATTTGCCCTCCAGGCATGTTGACGACTTTTATATGGGTTTCCTGTTTTCCCAGCGCCAGGAAATTCAACGAGCGACCGTTAGGGGCATCGTATCGGGTCAGGTGTGCGTGATCATTCACTTTGGGCGGCAATGGGGCAGCGGGCCGGGAGGGGCCGGGAACAAGTTTGCTGGGGCCTTTGCCGCCACCCTTCAACCCGCTTTTCGGCGCCAGCTCCCATTCACCTTCGGCATTCAGGCGCACGGGAATCGACCCCGTAAAGGCATTCGGGTTCTGCGGATCAATGATGGCCCAGGTTCCGCCACCATTGGCGTCTGCTTCGAAACGCACGAAGTAAGCCTGCTCGTTGATCAGGATGGCATTGGAGGGTTGTGAATCGAGTGTGTAGACACCCTGGAATTTTCCGCTGGTGGCCATCGGGTAGCTTTCGAGGATTTCATTGCTTTGCCAGTGCTCCGGTACATCAAACGCTTGCGCGGTTTCATCGGGCACGCCCGGCAACTCTCCAGGTTGCAGGGTGACTTCCTCCGATTCGTCGGGCGCCTGCGGTTCTTGCGTGCCGACGGTTTCTTCGGGATCGAGCGTCTTGTTCAAGTCCGCCATCTCGGCCGCTTCTGCCGCCTCAGCCGCAGCCCCGGTTTCGTCCAACACACTGACCTCTTTGAGCAGCGGGAGATTGAACAGCACATTGATGCCATCGAGCACCGCGCCGATGATGCCTGCCTTGCGTTCTGCCGCTGTTTTGCCATTCACCGCTTTGTCGATGTTCAAACCCATGGCCGCGATGCTGGCCCCGATCACCGGCAATGCGATCGGCCAGCCAAGCACCGCCAACGGGCCGAAAACGTGCAGTGCGGCGGTGAGATAACCCAGCCATAGCTGCTTACGCATCTGTCCATTGCTCACCAGCGTCAGGTCAGCCTCTTCCAGCATCGTGTGCTGGACGGCCCGGCTCTGCCAGGTGAACACGTCACCGCTGATGGTGATGTCTTTTTGATTGATCAAATGGTGGTCGTACTTGCCCCAGGTGCCGACCAGTTGGTTCATCAGCGGGGTGATGTTGTCGTGGACCTCCTTGCGAACCGACAGCGGGAAATGGGTCATGAATTCGGTTCGGGGGTGTTCTTCGTTCATCTGCAACAGCATCCACCAATGCATGTCCGTCAATGTCGGGTGCACGTGGAAGGGTTCTGCGGCGCCGGGAACGTAGGTGATTTGCCGACCGTTGGGCTCAACAATGCGCAGAATATCGGTGGCGACATGCCCTGCGACATCCAGCGCGCAAACACGAAGATCCGCAGGCGTAGCGGTTTGCGCTTTCAGGGTAGCCAAGGTGATCGGCCAGGACGCGCCACCGATGACGGCCCTGATGACTGTCTGGAAATCCTCCTCTTCGAGTTGCCCGTTTTGCCGCGCCTCCACGGCTTTGCTGAGGTAGTTACATTTGGCCAGTGTGCGGTAGTCATCAAAATGGCTGGTCCAGAACGCATTCAGCTTATCCAGGTAGCGTTGACTGAGGTTCTTCTCCCACAGGTCCGCGAGCACCTGCCTGGGGTACATCCGCACTTCATTGGTTTCGTTGTAAATACTGGCGTTCGCATCCGCCGTGTAAAACCCGCCATTGCTGTCCAGTTCGAGGGCGTCGTCCTGGTCGGTCACGCGGTATCGATGGATGACCAGTTGCGTCAGGGTTAAAGATTCACTGGGTTTGGGCGCGTGCTCCCAACCCAGAAAAGCCTTGGTGCTGCTGGCCGAGACATTGTTGAAGCGATGCCACCAGACCTGATCCGGGTCCAGGTGGGTGATGCCGTGTTTTTGCAGGATTTCACTGGCGACCGCATGGGCTTCCTCCTGCAAACCGGGGCAGGCTGTCACCACGACCGGCGCGATGAGTCTGAGTGTTTCCTGATCGGCAGCATTGCTTGATGCGGGGGTGTTTTGTTCGGTGGACATGCTCTCGCTCCTTGAGAAATGGGCAGCGATGATTGCCCGTTTCCATGCAGGAGGTGCACTACATAGTTATGCCCAAACGCGATTCAAGAACCTGTAGGGTCAGCGCCGTGCCACATCCGAAAAGTAGAATTTGTCGAGGGTGTGCCGTGATTCCGTGTACTCGAACTGCCGGCCGTCCTGCAGAAACGTATGGTTGCTGACCACGATCACATGGCTCTGGTCGTCGAGGTCGAGGTGTTGCTGGTCGTCCTTGCTGCGGGGCACGGCTTCGATGGTTCGCTGGGCGTAGGCGATTTGCAGTTGCAAGGTCTGTTCGATGAAGGCGTAGATCGAGTGCTCGGCGATGTCCCGCGATAGTCCGGGGATCACGTCGCTGACGAAATGGTTGATGTCGAGGATCACGCGTTTTCCATCGATCCGCCGTACGCGTTTGATCCTCGTGATCAGGCTGCCTTCTTCAGCCTTGATATGTTCCAGCAGCGCACCTTCGAGAGGGATCTGGCTGAACTCGACCACTTCGGTGCTGACGTTGTTGCCCAGTCGCGGATAGGTTTCCTGAAAGCTGACGATGCCGCCCAACTGAAATTCGATCGGGTCGGTCGACAACACAAAGGTGCCTTTTCCATGGACTTTCTGGGCGAACCCGCGCTCCTGTAATTGCTCGATGGCCTTGCGCACGGTGCCGCGACTGGCCTGGTAGCTGTCCATCAATTCGGTTTCGGAAGGCAACCGGGCGCCGCGCTCCAGACGTTCGGTCGTGATGCTGGCAAGCAGATCGCTGTAGATCTGGTTGTATTTACTCATGGGGATGGCTCTGTGCCGCAATGTGCTCAAGGTTTCGAACCTTAAGGGCAGGGTAGGGGTTTGTCCATGCGGGTTTGGGTTTTCATCGTCTGAGAGGGTGGGAAAAATCGCCGCCGGTCGGGTGACAAGCCAACAAATTCAAACTCGTCTGTACGAGTTGTTGATTTAACTCGTACAGACGAGTACTTTTCGCTTCGGCGTGCTGCCAATAACAAAAAACCACAGCGGAAAAACAAGCATGAGCCACGACTATCCGAACATCGTCAGCGAGCTGCTGCAAAGCCTCGGTGGCAGCGACAACCTCGAGCAAGCCGCGCATTGCGTCACACGCCTGCGCCTTGCCCTCAAGGACCCGAGCCGGGTCAACAGCACCACGCTGAACCAGATTGACCTGGTCAAAGGCTCATTCTTTACCGGCGGCCTGTTCCAGGTGGTCATCGGTCCTGGCGAGGTGGAGAAGGTTTACGCAGAGCTTCGCCATCAAACCGGTCTTGCCGCGTCAACAATCGCCGACGTTAAACAGAAAAGCGCCGACAAGATAAACGCCATGCAGCGTCTGGTGCGGGTGTTTTCCGATGTGTTCATGCCGATCCTGCCGGCGTTGATCATTGCGGGCCTGCTGATGGGCATCAATAACCTGATCGGCGCCAAGGGCATGTTCATCGAGGGCCAGACCCTGCTGGACGCCTACCCCAAGCTTGACGGGCTCTGGAGCCTGATCAACCTGATGGCCAACACTTCGTTCGTGTTTCTGCCTGCGCTAGTGGGCTGGTCAGCAGCCAAGCGGTTTGGCGGCAGCGAAATCCTCGGCATTGTGCTCGGCCTGATGCTGGTTCATCCCGATCTGCTCAATGCCTGGAACTATGGCAAGGCAGTCGCAGGTCTCGACGGCCAGAGCCTGCCGTATTTCGACATCCTCGGTTTGTTCCAGATCGAAAAGGTCGGTTATCAGGGGCAGATCCTGCCCATCCTGCTGGCGGCATACGTGATGAGCGTCATCGAAAAATGGCTGCGGGCGAGAGTGCCTAATGCGGTGCAATTGCTGGTGGTGCCGATCACCACCATCGTGGTCACCGGCGTGCTGGCGCTGGCGGTCATTGGCCCGGTGACCCGGCATCTGGGGATTCTCATCACCGAAGGCGTGGTCACCCTGTTTGATCTGGCGCCGATGGTCGGCGGCGCGATCTTCGGCCTGCTTTACGCCCCCTTGGTGATCACCGGCATGCACCACATGTTTCTCGCGGTCGACTTGCAGCTGATCTCGACCCAGGGCGGTACTTTCATTTGGCCGATGATCGTCATGTCCAACCTCGCCCAAGGCAGCGCGGCGCTCGCGGTGTTCTACATGACCCGTAATGCGCGGGACAAGTCCATGGCGTCGACCTCAGCGATTTCGGCCTATTTCGGCATCACCGAACCGGCGATGTTCGGGGTCAACCTGCGCTACAAGTTTCCGTTTTACGCCGCACTGATTGGCTCGGCGCTGGGGGGCATCTTCCTGTCGATGAACAAGGTCCAGGCCTCGGCCATCGGTGTCGGCGGTTTGCCCGGATTTATCTCGATCATTCCGCAGTTCATCCCGATGTTTGTGATCGGGATGATCATCGCCATGGTCGTGCCGTTTGTTTTGACCTGTGGGTTGAGCATGAAGATTGTTCGGCCTGGGTATCGGGTCGCCTGATAGATCGCTATCGCAGTTCAAGAAGGAATACAGCCATGCAAGACTGGCAACGTTCGGTGATCTACCAGATCTACCCGAAGAGTTTTTACAGCCACGCAGGCAATCCCACGGGTGATTTGCTCGGCGTCGTGGCCAAGCTCGACTACCTGCACTGGCTGGGCGTCGATTGCCTGTGGATCACGCCGTTCCTGCGTTCGCCCCAGCGTGACAACGGTTACGACATCAGTGATTACTACGCCATCGATCCGAGCTACGGCACCATGGCCGACTGTGAATTGCTGATCGCCGAGGCCGGCAAGCGCGGGATCAAATTGATGCTCGATATCGTGGTCAACCACACCTCGATCGAGCACACCTGGTTCCAGCAGGCGCGCAGCAGTCTCGACAATCCGTATCGTGACTTCTACATCTGGCGCGATCAGCCCAATAACTGGGAGTCCAAGTTTGGTGGTTCGGCATGGGAGTACGAGGCTCAGACCGGCCAGTATTTCCTGCACCTGTTCGATCACACTCAGGCCGACCTGAACTGGGACAACCCGAAGGTGCGCGCCGAAGTTTTCAAGATGATGAGATTCTGGCGGGATAAAGGTGTGGGCGGGTTCCGGCTGGATGTGATCAACCTGATCTCGAAACCGGCGGACTTTCCCGAGGACAATACCGACGGCCGACGCTTCTATACCGACGGGCCGAATGTTCACGAATACTTGCAGCAAATGCACCGCGAAGTGTTCGAAGGTCATGACCTGATCAATGTCGGCGAGATGTCGTCTACCAGTCTCGAACACTGTATTCGTTATTCGCGGCCTGGCTCCAAAGAGCTGTCGATGACCTTCAACTTCCATCACCTGAAAGTCGATTACCCGAACCTGCAAAAATGGATTCGCGCCGATTTCGACTTCCTCGAACTCAAGCGCATCCTCACCGACTGGCAAACCGGCATGCAGGCCGGCGGCGGCTGGAATGCGCTGTTCTGGTGTAATCACGACCAACCTCGGGTGGTCTCGCGGTTTGGTCATGACGGCGAGCATCGTGTTGTGTCGGCGAAGATGCTCGGCACCGCGCTGCATTTTCTCCAGGGCACGCCATTTGTGTATCAGGGCGAAGAGCTGGGTATGACCAATCCGGGCTTCGATCACATCGATCAATACCGCGACGTCGAGACCCTGAACATCTTCCGGCTCAAGCGCGAGGCGGGTGCGAGCGATGCCGACAACATGGCGGCGATCATGCAGAAGTCCCGCGACAACGGCCGTACGCCGATGCATTGGAATACCGGACCGAACGCTGGTTTCAGCACGGCGCAACCCTGGATCGGCGTACCGGCCAACTCGGCGCAGATCAACGTCGCCACTCAACTCGACGACCCGAATTCAGTGCTGCATCACTACCGCCAGTTGATCAATTTGCGGCGTACCGAAGTGCTGATATCCGACGGTGTTTACCGTCAGCTGTTGCCTGAGCACGCGCAAGTTTGGGCTTATGTACGGGAAGGAAGCGGCGAACGGTTGCTGGTATTGAACAACTTTTACGGGACGCCTTGCGAAGTTGAATTGCCGGATGCAGTGATCGCTGAATTCATGAGTCAGCGCTTGGTCATCAGCAACTATGCGGACTGTCCGCCGCGAAATCGACAGGTGTTTTTACGACCGTATGAGTCGTTTGTCTTGCACTTGACTGACCACTGACCCCTCACAAAAAAACACCGTTTCAAAAACACGCAGAACGCTGCGCGGGGGAGTTTTGCGCGCCGATTTTGCTGCTGCACACAATAAAAATAATGGAGTGTTTCTTGAAAACAACAATAAATCGCGGCCTTGCAGCCGCTGGCATTTGCCTGGCGTTGCCACTGACGGCCCATGCGCTGGAGTTCGGCGGTTACCTGCGCAGCGGCGTCGGTACGTCGGTCAACAGTGGTAAACAACAGTGTTTCCAACTGCCCGGAGCACAGACCAAATACCGCCTCGGTAACGAGTGCGAGCAGTATGGGGAACTGGAACTTCGTCAGGACTTGTACACGCTGGATGACGGTTCGGTGCTAAGTGTCGATGGCATGGCCTCACTGTATAACCAGTACGACAAGGACCTGACGTTCAACGGCGACAACGGCTCGGTGCGCTTGCCGCAGCTGTACGCGCAATGGTCGAACATGCCTGGCCTCAACGGCGGTTCGCTGTGGGCCGGTCGCCGCTATTACAAACGGAACGACATCCACATTTCCGACTTCTACTACTGGAACCAGAGCGCCACCGGCGGCGGCATCGAGGACGTGCTGATCGGAGATCTGAAATACAGCTACGCCTTTTCGCGCAAGGACAACCTGTACCAGAAGGATTACATCAATCGTCACGATTTCAACGTTGCCGGTTTCAACACTAACCCCGGCGGTGAGCTGGAGTTTGGCCTGAGCTACATCGACAAACCCGACAGCCGCGACGCTCATCGTGGCTGGGCGATTACCACCCAGCATGTGCAAAAAGGATTTCTGGGTGGCAAGAACAAACTCGCGTTTCAGTACGGTGAAGGGCCGGGCACCGGGTTGGGCTATACCGGTAACGTGAAACTGGATGACAGCAATAAAAGCTACCGGGTGGTGGAGTTCTTCGACTGGCAGGTGACGCCCCGGTTTGGCGGGCAGGTCGAAGCGGTTTACCAGAAGGATATTCGCCCCGACGGATCAGACCAGAACTGGATTTCCCTGGGCGTTCGGCCGGCCTACGCGATTACCGAGCAGTTCAAACTGGTGACCGAGCTGGGTCACGATCAGGTCGAAGCCACAGGTGGCACGCGCAAGCTGAGCAAGTTCACCTTTGCCCCGACCTGGTCGCCCAAGGGGCCTGAATTCTGGGCGCGGCCCGAAGTGCGCTTGTATTACACCTATGCCAGCTGGAACGAGGCGGCCAAGCGTGCGGCCAATGAACTGGCAGCGGGTTCAGCGTTGTCCGACACCGGAGCCTTCGGCACGGCGCGACACGGTGCGAACGTCGGATTGCAGGTCGAGTACTGGTGGAAATAAGCGATGCTGTCGGAGCGTCGCGCTCCATCGGCACTTCAAAGAACAGAACAGCAGGTGAAGTCATGGCCACACCCCAACAATTGCAGCTTCACGCACCCCTGTCCGGCGTATTGATGCCCTTGGACCTTGTGCCCGATCGAGTTTTTTCCAGCCGGATCATCGGCGATGGGCTATGCATCGATCCGACGTCAACAACGTTGTGCGCGCCGCTGGCAGGGGTTGTCAGCAATGTGCAGGCCAGTGGGCATGCGGTCAGCATCACCGATGAAAATGGCGTGCAGGTGTTGATGCACATTGGGCTCGACACGGTGAACCTTGCAGGAAAGGGGTTCACGCGGTTGGTGGAGGAGGGGCAGCAGGTTGCCGTCGGGCAGTCGCTGATTGAGTTCGATGCTGATTTTGTTGCGTTGAATGCACGCAGCCTGCTGACCTTGATGCTGGTGGTCAGCGGTGAGCCGTTCACTTGGCTGACGGCGGAAACCGGGTGGGTAGACAGTGGTCAGCCGTTGCTCGGTTTGAATTCTGTCGAGCTGACAACGGATGAGTCTGTGGCTAAAGAGGGCGAGGCGCTGTTCTCCAAACCGGTGACGTTGCCCAACCCGAACGGCTTGCACGCCCGTCCTGCGGCGGTGTTCGCCCAAGCGGCGAAAGGTTTCTCGGCAAGCATTCACCTGCATAAACAGCAGGAGAGTGCGAATGCGAAATCCCTGGTGGCGATCATGGCATTGCAGACCGTTCACGATGATGTTGTGCAAATCAGTGCGGTCGGCCCGGATGCTGAGGAGGCGATCAAGGCACTGGCCGAGCTGCTGACCGCCGGATGCGGCGAGACCGTGCCCGTGACGGCGGATGTTGCCCCGCAGCCCCTGGAGGCATCATCACCCAAGGTGCTGCGTGGGGTATGTGCTTCGGCGGGTTCGGCATTTGGCCAAGTGGTACAGATCGCCGAGCAGGTCCTTGATGTCAGCGAATGGGGTGAGAGTTCGCGGGTTGAGCGCGATCATCTGTCCGCAGCGTTGACCGAGGCAATTTCAGCGTTGCAGCAGATGCGTGATAACGCCACGGGCGATGCTCAGGCAGAGATCTTCAGGGCGCATCAGGAACTGCTCGAAGACCCGGGTTTGTTAGAGGTGGCTCATGTGCTGATCGACGAAGGCAAAAGCGCCGGATTCGCCTGGCGTGCGGCCACCGGGTCGACGGCAACCTTATTCAAAGGCTTGGGCAATGCGCTGCTGGCCGAACGAGCGGCAGACCTGGCCGATGTCAGTCAGAGAGTGCTCAAGTTGCTACTCGGCGTGCGGGACCGCGAGCTGGAGTTGCCTGAAGGCGCCATTCTGATTGCTGAACAACTGACACCGTCCCAGACCGCCGGGCTCGATACCCGTAAGGTGCTGGGTTTTGCCACGGTCGGCGGTGGCGCCACCAGCCATGTCGCGATCCTGGCGCGGGCGTTTGGTTTGCCGGCGATCTGTGGCTTACCGGTGCAAGTGCTGGCGCTGGTCAACGGTACCCAGGTGTTGCTCGATGCCGATAAGGGGGAGTTGCAGCTTGACCCGGATCTGGCTGCCATTGAAGAACTTCAAGCCAGGCGCGCGCTTGCGCAGCAACGTCAGCACCATGAATTGGCGCAGGCGTCGCTGGCTGCCTGTACTCGCGACGGACATCATGTCGAGGTGACAGCCAACATCGCTTCGCTGGCTGAAGCCGAACAGGCCATGGCGTTGGGAGGCGCGGGTGTGGGTTTGCTGCGTTCGGAGTTTCTATATCTGGATCGCCATCATGCGCCGAGCCAGGACGAGCAGGCCTCCACCTACAGCGCCATCGCCCGAGCTCTCGGGCCTGCGCGAAATCTGGTGGTGCGCACGCTGGATGTTGGCGGTGACAAGCCTTTGGCCTATGTCCCGATGGACAGTGAAACCAACCCCTTTCTGGGCGTGCGCGGGATTCGTCTGTGCCTGGAGCGTCCGCAGCTGTTGCGCGATCAATTCAAGGCAATCCTGAGCTGTGCGGGACTGACGCGTTTGCACATCATGCTGCCGATGGTGACGCAGCTGTCGGAGTTGCGCGTGGCTCGTCAACTGCTCGAAGAGGAGGCGCTGGCCCTGGGCCTCACGGAACTGCCGAAGCTGGGGATCATGATCGAGGTGCCAGCAGCGGCGCTGATGGCTGATCTGTTTGCGCCCGAAGTGGATTTTTTCTCCATCGGCACCAATGACCTGACCCAATACACCTTGGCCATGGACCGCGATCATCCGCGGCTGGCCAGTCAGGCTGACAGTTTTCATCCTGCGGTGCTGCGATTGATCGCCAGCACCGTGAAAGCCGCCCATAGCCACGGCAAGTGGGTGGGCGTGTGCGGTGCCCTGGCCTCCGAAACCCTGGCCACGCCGCTTTTGCTGGGGCTGGGCGTGGATGAGTTGTCGGTGAGTGTGCCGTTGATTCCGGCGGTCAAAGCGGCGGTTCGCACGGTGGACCTGGTGGATTGCCAGGCCATCGCCCAACAGATCCTGGGCCTGGAAAGTGCCGGGCAAGTACGCGAGGTCTTGAGGCTGTATCGCGACGCGACGGTCGAAACTTCACTGGTTATGGAGAACTGAACATGTTCGAGAAAATGCAGCGAGCGTTCTGGAAAGCCTTGACGCCGGATCTGATCGTGGATGAACCGAAGGTGGCTGCGCCATCGGCGCCTGGCCTGGCAGCGAGTGTGGTGGCTGCGTTGGGTGGTGTGGATAACCTCAAGTCGCAGCAGCCTGTGGCGCTGACCCGGGTTCGGGTGGAATTGCGCGATGTGGGGCGGATGAATCGACAGGCTTTGAATCTGGCAGGTGTGCCAGGCGTCATGATGCTGGAGGGCGGCGTGGTGCACCTGATCACCGGCCTTCAGCCATAACCGATCCTTCGCCACAGATGATGTGCGTCTCTCGGTCGCCCTTACCGTTTCTCAACCGCAGGTGTATCGTATTCGCCTTTTCCAGGTCCCCGGACCTGTCGCTGATACGTGAGGTAGTTGAGTTCATGTCCTTTACCCGTCGCCAAATCCTCGGTGGCCTGGCCGGTCTTGTTGTCGTTGGTGTCGGTGCGGGGGGCGCGTCGCGTTACTGGCTGGGCAAGATGGCCGACGCCGATGCGGGCCACGACTATGAGCTGATTGCGGCGCCGCTGGACGTCGAACTGGTGGCTGGGCACAAGACCCAAGCCTGGGCGTTCGGCCCGTCGGCGCCGGGCACCGAGTTGCGTGTGCGTCAGGGTGAATGGCTGCGGGTGCGGTTCATCAACCACTTGCCGGTGGCGACCACCATTCACTGGCACGGCATCCGCCTGCCGCTGGAGATGGATGGCGTGCCCTACGTCTCGCAGCTGCCGGTGTTGCCGGGTGAATACTTCGACTACAAATTCCGCGTGCCCGATGCCGGCAGCTACTGGTATCACCCGCATGTGAACAGCAGCGAAGAACTGGGCCGAGGCCTGGTGGGGCCGTTGATTGTCGAAGAGCGCGAGCCGACCGGTTTCAAGTACGAGAAAACCTTGAGCCTCAAGAGCTGGCATGTCGATGAGGTGGGCAGTTTCGTCGAGTTCAGCATTCCCCGGGAAGCGGCCCGAGGAGGCACGGCGGGGCGTCTGGCGACGATCAATGGTGTGCCGCAAGCGGTCATCGATTTGCCGGCCGGGCAGATCACCCGCGTGCGCCTGCTCAATCTCGATAACACCTTGACCTATCGCCTCAACATTCCCGGTGTCGAGGCGCAGATCTATGCGTTGGACGGCAATCCCGTCGAGCCGCGTCCATTGGGTAAGGAATACTGGCTCGGGCCGGGCATGCGCGTTTGCCTGGCAATCAAGGCACCTGCGGCCGGTGAAGAATTATCCCTGCGCAACGGCCCGGTACGTTTGGGCACGTTCCGCTCTGTGGCGAACACCGATGCCCCAACCGAGTGGCCGCCCGCGCTGCCCGCCAACCCGGTGGCCGAGCCGGACCTGGCCAATGCCGAGAAACTCAACTTCAATTTCGAATGGGTCGGCTCGGTTTCGGTGAACGTCGACAACGGCCGGCCGCCGAGCCTGTGGCAGATCAACGGCAAGGCCTGGGACATCACCGACAAGACCTGCGCCGATCGCCCGATTGCCAAGCTCGAGAAGGGCAAAAGCTACATTTTCGAATTGAAGAACATGACTCAGTATCAGCACCCGATTCACCTGCATGGCATGAGCTTCAAGGTCATTGCCTCGAACCGGCACAAGGTCATCCCGTATTTCACCGACACCTATTTGCTGGGCAAGAACGAGCGGGCGCAAGTGGCGCTGGTAGCGGATAACCCTGGGGTGTGGATGTTCCATTGCCATGTGATCGACCACATGGAAACCGGCCTGATGGCCGCGATCGAGGTGGCGTGATGCGTCAGATTCGTCCCGCCGCGATCATCGACCGCAGCCGTGATCGTGACTTCATGCGCGAAGCGCTGGCGCTGGCCGCACAAGGCGCTGCGCTGGGTGAAGTGCCGGTGGGCGCGGTGTTGGTACAGGACGGTGAAATCATCGGTCGCGGCTTCAATTGCCCGATCAGCGGCAACGACCCGAGCGCGCATGCCGAGATGGTCGCTATCCGCGCAGCGGCACTGGCCGCCAGCAATTATCGTTTACCCGGCAGTACGCTGTACGTGACGCTTGAGCCGTGCAGCATGTGCGCCGGGCTGATCGTGCATTCGCGCATTGCGCGGGTGGTGTACGGCGCGCTGGAGCCCAAGGCGGGGATTGTGCAGAGTCAGGGGCAGTTCTTTACCCAGAGCTTTTTGAATCACCGGGTGCTGTATGAAGGTGGAGTGTTGGCCGAGGAATGCGGGGCGGTGCTCAGTGAATTCTTCAAGGCCCGGCGCGCCAAGCCCGCAGACTAGAGGCGACAATGAAGCAGCCTTCGCGGGCAAGCCTCGCTCCTACGGGGTTGTGTCGTACGCCAATTCCACGGCCGACGCATAACCTGTAGGAGCGAGGCTTGCCCGCGAAGCTTTTACTTGCGGGCGACGATCACTGCACGCATCGGCGCAGGCAGCCCTTCAATCGTCTTGCTGTGATCCTCAGGATCGAGGAAATCACTCAACGACTGATACTTCATCCACTCCGTCCCGCGCTGTTCCTCGACGGTCGTCACGCTGACATCCACGCACTTCACGTCCGTGAAACCGGCACGCCGCAACCAGAGCATCAGCGCCGGCACCGATGGCAAGAACCACACGTTACGCATCTGCGCATAACGATCTTCCGGCACCAGCACCTGCTGTTGATCACCTTCGATCACCAGCGTCTCCAGCACCAGCTCGCCGCCCTTGACCAGGCAATCCTTCAGCGCCAGCAGATGCTCGATCGGCGAGCGGCGGTGGTAGAACACGCCCATGGAAAACACTGTGTCGAAGCCTTCGAGTTCCGCTGGCAGGTCTTCAAAAGGAAACGGCAGGTGCCAGGCATTCGGCTCGGACAAATAGCGCTGAACCGCCTGGAACTGACAGAAGAACAGCCAGTTCGGGTCGACGCCGATCACGCTGTCCGCGCCGGCACCGAGCATGCGCCACATGTAGTAACCATTGCCGCAGCCGACATCGAGGATGCGTTTGCCCTTCAGGTCCAGATGCGGCGCGACTCGCGACCATTTCCAGTCCGAGCGCCATTCGGTATCGACGTGCACGCCAAACAGATCGAACGGGCCTTTGCGCCACGGCGACAAACCCATCAGCGCCGTACGCATCTGCGCGCGAGTGACGTCGTCGCAATCGGTGTCCAGGGTCAGGCCGTTGAGCAGGTCGACTTCGCTAGGCTGGATCTTCGGCAAGGCGTCCAGCGCACTCTGCCAGCGCTCGAGGTCGCCATGCCCCTTTTCCATTTTCTTGTCGAGTTGCGCTTGCAGGGTGTTGGCCCATTCGGCCAGCGGTGTACCGGCCAGGCGGCGGGCGAGGGGGGACAGATCAATCATGGCAAGGCAATCAACGAGGCAAAGTTAAGACACTGGAACCACGGCACGACTTTCGAGAACCCGGCGGCCAACAGGCGCTCGCGGTGTTCTTCGAGGCTGTCGGGCTTCATGACGTTTTCGATGGCGCTGCGCTTCTGGGCGATTTCCAGTTCGCTGTAGCCGTTGGCGCGTTTGAAGGCAACGTGCAGGTCGGTGAGCAGCGCGTGTTCTTCGGGGTCGTTGAAGCGCAGCTTTTCGGAGAGGATCAACGCACCGCCGGGAAGCAGCGACTGGCGGATGCGACTCAGCAACGCGGTGCGCTGCTCGGGAGCAATGAATTGCAACGTGAAGTTCAGCGCCACCACTGAGGCTGGCTGAAAGTCGAGGGCGAGGATGTCGCCTTCGATCACTTCCACCGGCAGCAACTCCTGGAACATCGAATCCTGACCGTTGAGGTATTCGCGGCAGCGTTCGACCATCGCCGCCGAGTTATCCACAGCGATGACGCGGCAGCCATCGGTGCGCACGTGACGGCGCAACGCCTGGGTCACGGCGCCGAGGGACGAGCCGAGGTCGTAGAGCACGCTGTTGGGCTGGGCGAATTGCGCGGCGAGCACGCCGAGGTTTTCGACAATGGTCGGATAACCTGGCACCGAGCGCTTGATCATGTCCGGGAACACCCGCACCACGTCCTCGTTAAAGGCGAAGTCGGGCACCTGGGCCAAAGGCTGGGCGAAAAGGCGATCGGGTTCTTTGCTCACGGCGGTTCCAGCGGCGTATGTGGAAAAGGCCGGCATTTTAGCCAACTTGGCGCGGGGATGCGCGGGTTGTCTGATAAAGCGGTGGGCAGGCTTTTAGATATTCGTGTTCAGGGACATTGCTTCGCGGGCAGGCTCGCTCCTACAGGGATTGCGCTGTACCTGTGGGAGCGAGCCTGCTCGCGATGAGTTCAGCGCGGTTTGGTGCCGAACGCGGATGCCGCAATCCCCCATTGCCCCAGCCAGTAACTGAGAATGATCACGTAAGGCGCGGCATGAAACGGCGCAACAAACCGATTGATACCAATCACGCTATCTGAAAACACAAACGCCAACGCACCCGCCGCCGCCAGCAGCGCAGAGCGCTTCGGTACATCGGTGCCCAGACGCGCCAGTGCCCGCCAAAGCATGGCGCTGATGGCCAGACCGTAGACGATCACCGGGATCAGCAATGGGCCCAGACCATTGGCAATCAAAATCCCCAACAGCACCGCGCCGACGCCCAGCGCGAGGATCAACGGCAGCACCGCCAACCGCCGGCAATCACTCAAATACGCTTTCAGATAGGCAAGGTGCGCGACCAAAAACGCCCCGAGGCCGAACACAAACAAATCCCCCGGCCACGCGAGCAACACATCGCCCAGCAGGGAAAAGATCAAACCCAGGCTGATCCAGCGTCGATACTCGCTGGGCGGCGCATCGTGCAGCCAGCCGAGCAAGGCCAGCACGGGCAACGGTTTGACCAGCAGGCAGAGCAGCGCGGCGTGCACGCTCAGGCCGTAAAGAAAGGTCACCGCGCCCATCAGCGCCAGAATCAGCCAGCCCATGATCAGTTAACCGAGATCGCGCAGTCGAAGGTTTCCACCGCCGGCACTTCCGGCGCCCAGGGTTGTTGCGAGGTCAGGCGCAAGCGCCCCGAACCGGCCGCGAACGCCTGAAAGCGCCAGGTCGACACACCGGCTGCGCCCACGACACCGGCATCTTCCGGGTTTCGATAAACTTCTGGCCCCAGAGCGCGTAATACGCCACCGGCCGAATCCTGGATCGCCCAGCGGTAACCCGTGGTCGGGTTGCTCGGCAGGGACAGGATCAGGTTTTGCCCGTTGTGCAGTTGCACGGGGCATTCGCTTTGTTTTTCCACGGTCACGTTCTGTTTCGGTTGCGTGGCGCACGCGGCCAGCAAGGCGAGGGCGAAGGGGACAAACAGGCGGGTGGGGGACATGGG
>NZ_JAGYFX010000048.1:0-47840 GCF_019946615.1 Pseudomonas sp. BF-R-01 | reverse complement strand
TGTAGCTGTAGCTCACCACGCCGGTCGCCGGGTTGTAACCGGTGATGGTGAAGATCGCGCCGGTGTCGGTCTCGCTCGATTGCGGGAAACCTGCCGCCACGCCCGCCGTGACCACGGCGATGCCGCCGACGGTGAGGGTTAGCAGGCCATCCGGCGCGTTGACGTTGAAGGTGCCAGTCTGGGTCAGGGCCGGAGCATCCGGGTCGGTGCCGTAGGTGAGGTTTTTTTCGTAAACGGTCAGTTCACCGCCATACGCGTCGAGGCCGTTGAGGGTGACCGGGCTGATGCAGCCATTGGTGACGTCGATGGTGATGGTCGTGGTGCTTTCGTCACCGTCGTTATCACGCAGGGTGTAGGTGAACACGTCGGTCGCGCCGGGGCCGTTCACGGCATTCGGGGTGCTGTGATATTCGGCGTTGCCCTGGGCGTCCAGGGTCAGGTAACCGTAGGTGCCGTTGATGTGGGTGTTGAGGCCGCCGTTGACCGGGGTCGAAGTGTCCGAGCCGGCGCGCACGCCGACCACACCACCGCCGAGCAAGGGTCCGTCGGCGCCGGCGACGTCGTTCCACAGCACGTTGCCGCTGACGGTGCCGCCCTCCACCACCGAGGTCGCGTCCGGGTTGGCGTTCGGTGTGTCATCGACGATGTTGACGTTGATCTGCCCGGTTGCGGTGCTGCCGTCGACATCCTTGGCCACCACGTCGAAGTGTTCGGAAATGCTGTCGGCACCGCTGGCATTCGGGTGGTCGCTGTCGTAACGCAACGTGTAGCTGTAGCTCACCACGCCGGTCGCCGGGTTGTAACCGGTGATGGTGAAGATCGCGCCGGTGTCGGTCTCGCTCGATTGCGGGAAACCTGCCGCCACGCCCGCCGTGACCACGGCGATGCCGCCCACGGTGAGGGTTTGCAGACCGTCCAGCGCGGTGACGGTGAAGGTGCCGGATTGGGTCAGCGCCGGTGCGTCCGGGTCGGTGCCGTAGGTGAGGTTTTTCTCGTAGACGGTCAGCTCGCCGCCCTCTACGTCGAGGCCATCCAGGGTGACGGGATTGTCTGGATTGTCTGGAGTATCCGGAATGTCCGGACGATCCGGACGATCCGGGGTATCCGCCACAATCGGTGCAGCGGTCGCATTGCCGCCATTGTCCGGATCACCGGCGTCCGGATCACCGGCCAGACGCTCCCGGGGAAACTCGGGAACACCATTGAAGCCCGCAGTGGGAAAACCGACAGTCGGATCGACCCGCCCGGCCACTTCCTCCAGCAGCACAAAACTATGGCCGCCACCCAATGCACCGCCGGGCGCACCTTGTGTGCCCGGCCCCGCCGCGGTCGCTTCAGCGGTTTGGGTCGGGTCGTCGCCCGCAGCGATGGCTTTTTGCACTCGCTCGACATCTGACAGTTGAGCCTGAGTCGGCGTAGTCGCTTCAGGTGTATTCACATGGGAGGCGTGATCCACCAGCAACTGAGGGTTCATTTGCAGACTGCTGCCACGCCCGAGCGTCAGTTCCTGGCCATTTTGCAGGTGCACCGCCACCGCGCCTTCGGCCCCGGTGATCAGTTGATCGCCGGCAAACAGCCGGTCCCCCTCGATCAGCACACGCCGGGTACCGTCGCTCCCCTGGGCGAACACCTGACCAATGACCTTACTGACGATACCGATGAGCGTAGCCATGTGCACTTCCTCCGCTGCCGACTGCCGTCGGCATCCTGTTGTTTGCGAAGAACGTGCTCATGGGTCAAGCGGTGGCCGGCGAGCCTCTTCCGGGGAGCAGCTCGTCAACACCAAGCCACTGCCCTGGCGACTATCTCGCCAAGCGTGTCGCTCACGGGCGACGTGTCCGCTACGGAATAAAACCCTCTGCAATCAAAGGCATCGGGATCCTGTTCGGTAACACCTCGTCCAGTGAGCGATGCGTAACGGTTCTGAACCAACCAAGTGACAAAAAACCGTCACCAAGAAAACCGTTTCGCGTCCCTCCCCTCCAGCACTTCTACGCCCTAGTCGATATGTGGGTGGAACTTTCCTTTTGCCCTTTCGAGCGCCCTAACGCTCATAAATCAAGGGCTTTCGACGTGAACAATGTGCTGGATTTTGCAGAGCGCATAAGTTTTTTTTGGCATAACCCTTATGAGAAATCCTTCTTAGATTCCTCCCAGAATGTTCTTAGCTCTGTTGTAAAGAGCATGAAACGGTTTTACCTATAAATTCCGTCAAATAATTGGCGACTAATAAGCACCATTAGGACTCAGGGAGATGTACCCATGCGCCGATTGAACCCCATCTGCAGTGCGATTCTATTGGCGATGGCCTGTACTTCTCAGGCTCACGCCATGTCACTGACCGAGGCGATCCAGAGCACCATTGCGACCCACCCGGAACTGGCGTCGCGGGTGGACAGCCGTCTGTCGGCCGATGAAGACGTGAAAGTCGCCAAGGGGGGCTTTTATCCTTCCGTGGACCTGAACGCCTCGTACGGGCGCGGGTACAGCGATAACACCAATACCCGGGCCTTCGGCAATCACCACACGGAAATCCTGAATTACACCCAATCGGAACTGCGTCTGCGGCAGATGCTGTTCGATGGCTTCAACACGGCCAACGAAGTCGAGCGCACCAAAGGCGTGGTCAATTCACGGGCCTATTACGCGCAGGGCACTGCACAGGATCTGGCCCTGCGCACCATCGAGGTCTACCTCGAAGTGCTCAAGCGCCGCGAACTGGTGACACTGGCCAAGAACAACCTGCAAGCCCACCTGCGAGTCAACGACCAGATCGGCCTGCGCACCCAGCGCGGGATCGGCAGCACCGCTGACGCCGACCAGTCCGTGGCGCGTCGGGCACTCGCGGAAAACAACCTCGACACCGCCGAAGTCGATCTGGCCGATGCCGAAGCGAATTTCTACGCCGTCACAGGGCGCATGCCCGATGAACTGGAAACGCTGCCATCGATTCGCGGCGAATTGCCGGCCACGATCCGGGATGCCCAACAGAGCATGGTCGACAACAACCCCTACCTGAAATCGGCCCAGGCAGATGTGCAATCGGCCGAGAGCCAGTACGAAGTCGCCAAGTCGCCGTTCTACCCACGCTTCGACGCTGAAGCCGCGGTGGGGGCGAATAACAACATCGCCGGTGAAGAAGGCCACGACAACGAATGGCGCGTCGGCGTCGTGATGAACTACAACCTGTTCCGCGGCGGCAGCGACAAGGCGCGACTGGCCTCCGACGCGCACAAGATCAACCAGGCCATGGACATCCGCAACAACGCCCTGCGCCAGCTCAACGAGAACATTCACCTGGCCTGGAACGCCATGGTCAACGCAAAAAAACAAACCCCGACTGCCCGCGAATACGCCGAAACCACCACCCGTGTACGGGCGGCGTATCAGGACCAGTTCGGCCTCGGCCAACGGACCCTGCTTGACGTGCTCGACAGTGAAAACGAACTCTACAACGCCAACCGTCGCTATACCGAAGTGCGCTACACCGAGGAATTCTCGATGTACCGCGTGCTGGCAAACATGGGCCAGTTGCTGAGCAAACAACGCGTGGTACTACCCGCCGACGCGATTGCCCAGACCGAAGTGAAAAACGAAGCCCGTTTGCCTGAACTGAAGTAGCGTACTGGAGCGAGCAATGTGACCAGCATGGAATCCGGCAACACTGGTGTCGATCCGCGGCTGAGCTTCGATGACCCGCTTCTGGACGGTCTGTTGATTCTCTGCAAACTTCATGGCGCGACGGTCAGTCGTGCCAGCCTGAGTGCCGGGCTGCCAATGGCACACCAACGCCTGAGCCTGGACCTGCTGCCGCGCGCAGCGGCCCGGGCCAGCTTGCAGGCGCGTTTGTTGCGCCGTGAACTGGACGACATTTCTGCGCTCAACCTGCCCGTACTGCTGATCCTCGACAACGGTCGCACCGCCGTGCTGCGTCGCTTTGGCGATGATGGTCGCCTGCTGATTCTGCCGAGCGAAGCCGACGGCGGCGAGCAATGGGTCAGCCGTGAAGAGCTGGCCGAAAGTTATAGTGGCCAGGCCTTGTTCGCCCGGCCACGGCATGAACTCGAAGACCTGCGTTCGCCTCTGGTGCCGCGTGTGGAAGCGTGGTTTCGCGACACCTTGAAGCTGTCGAAATGGCTGTACAGCGATGCGATCCTGGCGAGTTTCCTGATCAACTTGCTGGGGCTGATGGTGCCGCTGTTCGTGATGCAGACCTACGACCGCGTGGTGCCGAACCAGGCCACTTCGACCCTGTGGGTGCTGTCCATCGGCTTGCTGATCGGCACCGGTTTCGAGCTGGCATTGCGGGTGGTCCGCGCGCATTTGCTGGACACCGCCGGCAAGAAGACCGACGTGATCCTGTCCGCGACCTTGTTCGAACGCATCACCGGCATGTCGATGAAAGCGCGGCCAGCGACCATCGGCGGTTTCGCCCAGAGCATTCATGACTTCCAGGGCCTGCGCGAATTCCTCACCGCCGTTACGCTGACCAGCCTGATCGACCTGCCCTTCGCCGTGCTGATGCTGGTGGTGATCGGCCTGCTCGGTGGCTGGCTGGTAGTCATTCCGTTGCTGGCGTTTCCGATTACGATCCTGTTCGCAATGGTGATTCAGGTACGGCTGCGCGACACCGTGCAAAAAAGCCTGACCCTCGGCGCCGAACGCCAGGCGTTGCTGATCGAAACCCTCGGCGGCCTGGAAACCCTCAAGGCCTGCAGCGCCGAAAGCGAGCGCCAGCACAAATGGGAAAGCACCCACGGCGCCCTCACCCGCCTCGACAGCCACGCGCGCAACCTCTCGGCGCTGGCCACCAACGGCACGCTGTTCATCCAGCAGTTCTCCGGCATGGCGACCATCGTCGCCGGGGTCTACAGCATCATCGCCGGCAACCTCAGCGTCGGCGCACTGGTGGCGACCTACATGCTTGGCAGTCGCGTACTCGCACCGCTGGGGCAGATCGCCGGGCTGATCACGCGCTATCAGCAAGCGCAACTGACCATGAAAAGTACCGATGCGCTGATGGGCCTGCCGCAGGAGCGCGATGCGAAACAGCGGCCATTGGAGCGCACGCAACTGCAAGGCGCCCTCGACGTCAGCGGCGTGACCTTTCGCTACAACGGCCAGAATGCACCAGCGCTGGCCAACATCAGTTTCAGCCTCAAACCCGGTGAGCGGGTCGGCATCATCGGTCGCAGCGGTTCGGGCAAAAGCACCCTGGGGCGACTGGTCATGGGGTTCTACGAACCGGAAGAAGGCCAGTTGCTGCTCGATGGCCTGGACCTGCGGCAACTGGACGTCGCCGACCTGCGCCAGCAGATCGGTTATGTCGCCCATGACCTGCCGTTGCTGGCCGGCAGCCTGCGCGACAACCTGACACTCGGCGCACGCTACATCAGCGATGCGCGGATGCTGGAAGTGGCCGAACTGACCGGCGTCACCGAGCTCGCGCGTCAACACCCACAAGGGTTTGACCGGCCCGTCGGCGAACGCGGGCAGTTGCTGTCGGGGGGGCAACGCCAGGCGGTATTGCTGGCCCGCGCCTTGTTGCTCGACCCGCCGATCATGCTGCTCGACGAACCCACCAGCGCCATGGACAACAGCAGCGAAGATGTTCTGCGGCAAAAACTTCACGGTTGGGTCCAGGGCAAAACCTTGCTGCTGGTGACCCACCGCACCTCGATGCTCAGCCTGGTGGATCGGCTGGTGGTACTCGACAACGGGCGGATCGTCGCCGACGGTCCGAAAGAAGCGGTCATCGATGCACTGCGCAAGGGCCGTGTCGGCTCTGCGGCCGTCTAGGAGTCCGCTCATGTCATCGTCACAAAGCTCACGCGGCTACTTCGACAGCTTCAGCAAAAGCGCCGAAAGCGAGTTCATGCCGGAGACGGCCGGCGCTTCGTTGCAGGATTCCCCACGCTGGTCGCGGATCACCGTGTGGCTCGCCGCTGCGCTGATCATCAGCGCCGTGGTCTGGGCCAAATACGCCGTGTTGCAGGAAGTCACCATGGGCGAAGGCAAGGCGATTCCGTCGAGCAAGGTTCAAGTGATCCAGAACCTGGAGGGCGGCATCGTCACCGAGATTTTCGTGCGCGAAGGACAAATGGTGAACAAGGGCGACACGCTGCTGCGCCTGGATGACACGCGGTTTCTGTCGAACAAGGGCGAGAGTGAAGCGGATCGTTATGCCTTGACCGCGCAGGTCGAACGCCTGTCTGCCGAGGCCGAGGGACGGCCGTTCAGTTTGTCGCCGGAGGTGATCGCCAAAGCCCCGCAAGTGGCCGAGGACGAGCGCTCGCTGTACGAACAACGGCAACGCCGGTTGGCCAGCGAGCAACGCACGCTGACCGAACAACTGCGGCAGAAAACCCAGGAACTGGCGGAGTTCCGCTCCAAACAGGGGCAATACAGTTCAAGCCTGGCGCTGCTGCAACAGGAAATGAACATGTCCGCGCCACTGGTGGGCACCGGGGCGGTGTCGCCGGTGGAAATCCTGCGGCTCAAACGCAGCGCAGTGGAGATTCGCGGCTCGCTGAATGCCACGACGCTGGCGATTCCTCGCGCCGAGTCGGCGATCAACGAGATCAAAAGCAAGATCGACGAGTCGGAACAAACCTTCCGTTCGGACGCGGCGAAGGAGCTGAATGAGAAACGCACCGAGCTGTCGAAAATCACCGCGTCGAGCATCGCCATCGACGACCGCGTGAGCCGCACCACGGTGGTATCGCCGGTACACGGGATTATCAAAGTGCTGAAGGTCAACACCATCGGCGGCGTGGTCCAGCCGGGCAGCGACATGGTGGAAATCGTGCCCATCGAAGACAACCTGCTGATCGAAGCCAAGGTGCGCCCGCAAGACGTGGCGTTCCTGCATCCGGGGCAGAAAGCGATGGTCAAGTTCAGTGCGTACGACTACACGATTTATGGTGGGTTGAGTGCCAGGCTTGAGTTGATTGGTGCGGACACGATTACTGATGACAAGGGCAACAGCTTCTATCTGATTCAGGTGCGGACCGATAAAAACCACTTGGGCGGGGATGTGAAACCACTGCTGATCATTCCGGGGATGGTGGCGACGGTGGATATCATTACCGGGGAGAAGAGTGTGCTGGATTATCTGCTGAAACCGGTGTTGAAAGCGCGGACGGAGGCGATGCGGGAGCGGTAATCACTTTCCGAAAAATTTGGTGTTTGACCCGGCCTCTTCGCGGGCAAGCCTCGCTCCTACAGGTTATGCGTTGATTCCGACATTACGCATACCTGTAGGAGCGAGGCTTGCCCGCGAAGAGGCCCTCACTGACGATTATTTCGGACCGTGGTTGCGCTGGAAAACCTCCTCCCCCATCGCCGCAATCTGCCCCTCGATCAACGCCTCGAACGGTTTCAATAACGGCTCGAAACTGACAGGCGCTTCCAGCGTCTGCAACGCCTGCACAATCGCCTCCACCGTCGATAACGCCCCCGGCGCTGGCGCCTTGCGCAAGCGATACCGCGACACGCCACCCTCCACCAAAGTCACTCGGGGCAATGCCGCCAGCAACGGATTGAGGTGCAGCATTTTGCGCGCCTTGCGCCAGGTGCCGTCCGGCACCACCAACAAGAGTGGCTCATCGTTTGCGGTGTAAGCCTGCATCGGTTGCGCATCATCGGCCGGAAACAATAATCGCGCCTGATAGCCCGGCTGATTCAATAGCGCCGGCAAATCCTCGAACACCTCACCCACAACCAATTCGGCATTGTTCAACCCCAACGCCGCCAGCCTTGCGGTGTTCAGCGCATGGTTCACTTCGCTCGGATGCTGCAACAGAAGCACCCGAGTGCGGCTGTCGAGGCTCGGGATCAATGGGCACAGGCAGTGGGTTTGCGGACGCAAACAGCGCGGGCATTGGATTCTGGACATGGTTTCAAGCCTGATTGAGCTGCGCCTTGAGCAGGTCGCGGAAGGTCTGGATCAACGGTTCGCGGCTGCGGCCCCGGCGCATGATCATCGAAAACGGCGCCTGGTAACCGAAGGTCGCCGGCAGCAACACGCGCAAATCACCCTTGTCGGCCCAGGCCTGGGCGTAATGCTCCGGCAGGTAACCGATGTAGGCGCCGGACAGCACCAGAATCAACTGCGCCTCCATACTTTCCACGGTCGCGGCACTGTGCTTGAAGCCGTGGCGCGCCAGTTCGGCCTGGCTCCAATAACCGCGACCGACCATGCGCTGCTGGGTGATGACCTGTTCGGGAATACGCCGCTCGGTGAACAGCGGATGACGGCTGCTGCAATAGAGCCAGTGTTGCTCGCGGTACAACGGCATGTAGACCAGCCCGCTCATGCGCGTGGAAAACGCGCCGATGGCCAGGTCGAGGCGGTTGTCCTGCACGCCGAGTTGCAGCTCGTACGGGCTCATCACCGACAGGTGCAAATGCACGGCCGGGTGTTCCTGGCTGTAGGCGCCGATGGCTTCGGCGAACGGCAAGGCCTTGTCGCTGACGGTGGAGTCGATGACGCCGAGGTTCAGCGTACCGCGCAATTCGCCCTTCAGCGCCGCCGCGTATTGCTCGAAGCCTTCAAGTTCGCCGAGCAGGCGCAGGGTTTCCTGATGGAACAGCTCGCCTTTGCTGGTCAGGCTGAAACCGCCGCGCCCGCGATGGCACAGCACCAGACCGAGGGCCGCTTCGAGCTGGCTCATGTAGGTGCTGATCGCCGAGGTCGAGAGGTTGAGCTCTTGCTGGGCGTTGGCAAACCCCTGATGGCGGACCACGCTGACGAAGATGCGTAATAGTTTCAGGTCGGGTAAAGCGTTGGCCATCGAAAGCTCCGATCTTGGGGTAACCCACACGGTTGAAGACAATGAAGATCATTGTGGGAGCGAGCCTGCTCGCGATAGCGGCAGCACAATCAACTCCAATGTTGACTGACCCACCGCCATCGCGAGCAGGCTCGCTCCCACAAGGGGTCACCGTGGCAGGGTGTCTGGCGAGAAGTCTATCCCCCCTCCCGCCATTAGTTTAGAAAAATCTGAACTAAGTATTTGTCCGTAGCGATTCTTCCCGGCCACTACATTTCGCAGAATCGGCCCCTAACGGTGCCCGAGCCTCCCCGGTGCGGTGCAACCGACATAAATAAAACAACGACGATGAGGCCCTACCCGTGGACAAGATTCTTCACCAACCACTGGGCGGCAACGAAATGCCGCGCTTCGGCGGCATCGCCACCATGCTCCGACTCCCCCATGTACCTACCGCTGCCGGCCTGGACGCTGCCTTTATCGGCATCCCACTGGACATCGGTACTTCCCTGCGCCCTGGCACCCGTTTCGGGCCGCGTGAAATCCGCGCCGAATCGGTCATGATCCGCCCGTACAACATGGCCACCGGCGCAGCACCGTTCGACTCGCTGTCGGTTGCCGACATCGGCGACATCGCGATCAACACCTTCAACCTGCTCGACGCCGTGCGGATCATCGAAGAGTCCTACGACAACATCCTTGAACACGATGTGATCCCCCTGACCCTCGGCGGCGACCACACCATCACCCTGCCGATCCTGCGTGCCATCCACAAAAAGCACGGCAAGGTCGGCCTGGTGCACATCGACGCTCACGCCGATGTGAACGATCACATGTTCGGCGAGAAAATCGCCCACGGCACCACCTTCCGTCGCGCCGTCGAAGAAGGTCTTCTGGATTGCGACCGTGTAGTGCAAATTGGCCTGCGCGCTCAGGGCTACACCGCCGATGACTTCAACTGGAGCCGCAATCAGGGCTTCCGTGTGGTTCAGGCCGAAGAATGCTGGCACAAATCCCTGGCCCCCCTGATGGCCGAAGTTCGCGAGAAAGTCGGCGGCGGTCCGGTGTACCTGAGCTTCGATATCGACGGTATCGACCCGGCCTGGGCACCTGGCACCGGCACTCCGGAAATCGGCGGCCTGACCACCATTCAGGCAATCGAGATCGTTCGTGGCTGCCAAGGTCTCGACCTGGTCGGTTGCGACCTGGTAGAAGTCTCGCCCGCTTATGACACCACCGGCAACACCTCGCTGCTGGGCGCCAACCTGCTGTACGAAATGCTCTGCGTACTGCCTGGCGTGGCCCACCGCTGAGGATTGGTCATGAACGAGCGTGATCAGGTTCTGCACGCTGCCGCCGATCTGGTGGCAGCCTTTGCCCGTAATGATCGCGAAGCCTACTTCGGCGCCTTCAGCGCCGATGCCAGCTTCGTCTTCTACACCCTCGAGCAGCCTCTGCTGTCGCGCGATGCCTATCAGGCGTTGTGGGACACCTGGCGTGCCGAGGATGGCTTCGAGGTGCTGTCGTGCACCTCGAGCAACGCTTTCGTCAGCCTGCAGGGTGACGTCGCGATTTTCATCCATGACGTGGCCACCGAGCTGCGCATGCAAGGGGAGCAACACTTCAGCCAGGAGCGCGAGACGATTGTTTTCAAGAAACAAGCGTCTGGCCAAGAACAACAAGGCCTATGGCTGGCCTGCCACGAACATTTGTCCGCAATGCCGGAAGGGCTGCCAACCCCTTAGCCAAACAGGTGACGCTCACACACGATGAGCGCGCCTTTATGATCGGAGCAGATCATGAATAACAACAACAACGACCAAAGCCTTACGCACATTGAAACCTACGGGGTCGAACAGATCCCGGACAACGAACGCACCGCAGGCCCGACGGACTTGTTCCGGATGATCTTCGGCGGTTCCAATACCTTTGCCACCGCCGTGCTCGGCAGTTTCCCGGTGCTGTTCGGCCTGTCATTCCAGGCGGGCGTCTGGGCGATTGTGCTGGGCGTGTTGCTGGGTTCGCTGATCCTCGCGCCGATGGGCCTGTTCGGCCCGATCAATGGCACCAACAACGCCGTGTCTTCCGGTGCGCACTTCGGCGTGCACGGGCGGATCGTCGGCTCGTTCCTGTCGTTGTTGACCGCTATCGCCTTCTTCTCGCTCTCGGTGTGGAGTTCGGGTGATGCGCTGATCGGTGGGGCGAAACGCCTGATCGGCCTGCCGGAAACCGACCTGACCCTGGGCCTGGCCTACGGTCTGTTCGCGATCCTGGTACTGACGGTTTGCATCTACGGCTTCCGTTTCCTGCTGTGGGTCAACAAGATCGCGGTGTGGAGCGCCAGCCTGCTGTTCCTGCTGGGCATCTTCGCTTTCGCCGGTCCTTTCGATGTGAACTACGCCGGCACCGTGAGCATGGGCCAACCGGGTTTCTGGGCTGCCTTCATCGGCGCTGCGCTGGTGGCGATGAGCAACCCGATTTCCTTCGGCGCGTTCCTCGGCGACTGGTCGCGTTACATCCCGCGTGAAACCTCCAAGCGCCGGATCATGGCCGCGGTGGTGATCTCGCAGATCGCAACGTTCATCCCGTTCCTGTTCGGCCTCGCCACCGCCACTATCGTAGCGATCAAGGCGCCGGACTACATCGCCGCGAACAACTACGTCGGCGGCCTGCTGGCCGTCTCACCGAGCTGGTTCTTCCTGCCGGTGTGCCTGATTGCGGTGATCGGCGGCATGTCCACCGGCACCACCTCGCTGTATGGCACCGGGCTGGACATGTCCAGCGTGTTCCCGCGTGTGCTGTCGCGGGTCAAGGCCACGTTGCTGATCGGTGTGATGTCGATTGCCTTCATCTTCATCGGTCGCTTTGCAGCGAACCTGGTGCAGAGCGTGTCGACCTTCGCCGTGCTGATCATCACCTGCACCACTCCGTGGATGGTGATCATGATCATCGGCCTGCTGGTACGCCGCGGCTTCTATTGCCCGGATGACCTGCAAGTGTTCACCCGCGGCGAGAAAGGCGGTCGTTACTGGTTCACCCACGGCTGGAACTGGCGTGGGCTGGGTGCCTGGATCCCGAGTGCATTGGTCGGTTTGTGCTTTGTGAACCTGCCGGGGCAATTCGTGGGTGTACTGGGGAACCTGGCGGATGGCATCGACATCAGCCTGCCGGTAACCCTCGGCCTGGCCTCGCTGGTGTACCTGGCGCTGCTGAGCCTGTTCCCGGAATCGGCTGCGGTGTTCGGCCCGAATGATCCACGCAGCAAGAGCACGGATTCGCTCGGTAAACCGGCGTTGCGACAAGCCGCCTGATTAAACGCATTACCTGTGGCAAACGCATTACCTGTAGGAGCGAGGCTTGCCCGCGAAGAACGATGACGCGGTCTGCCTGACTGTCCGCGGCGCTCCATTCGCGGGCAAGCCTTGCTCCTACATGGATGGTTTTTCCACAGAGATTGATTTTCGCCTCACCATAAAAAAGACAATCGGAGACACGCCATCATGGCATTGGATTTATTCGTCGTACTCATCTACGCCGCCGCGATGCTGATACTCGGCTACTACGGCATGCGCAAGGCCAAGACCAACGAAGACTTTTTGGTCGCCGGTCGTAACCTCGGTCCGAGCCTGTACATGGGCACCATGGCCGCTACCGTTCTGGGCGGCGCATCTACCGTCGGCACCGTACGCCTGGGCTACGTCCATGGCATTTCCGGTTTCTGGCTCTGCGCGGCTCTCGGTTGCGGGATCGTGGCGCTGAACCTGTTCCTCGCCAAACCGCTGCTGAAACTGAAAATCTACACCGTTACCCAGGTGCTGGAAAAACGCTACAACCCGATGGCCCGCTCCGCGAGCGCGGTGATCATGCTGGCGTATGCACTGATGATCGGCGTGGTTTCGATCCTGGCCATCGGCACCGTGCTGCAAGTGCTGTTCGACCTGCCGTTCTGGCTGTCGGTATTGGTCGGCGGTGGTGTGGTGGTGATTTATTCGGCGATCGGCGGCATGTGGTCCCTGACCCTGACCGACATCGTCCAGTTCGTCATCAAGACCGTGGGCCTGATGTTCATCCTGTTGCCGATCTGCCTGTATCGCGTCGGTGGTTGGGATCAGTTGGTGGCCAAACTGCCGGAGGCAAGCTTCAGCTTCACCACCATCGGCTGGGACACCATCATCACCTACTTCGTGATCTACTTCTTCGGCATCCTGATCGGTCAGGACATCTGGCAACGGGTGTTCACCGTCAAGACCGCCAAGGTCGCGCAATACGCCGGTACTGCCGCAGGCCTCTACTGCATCATCTACGGTCTGGCGTGCGCCCTGATCGGCATGGCCGCTCACGTGCTGATCCCGGATCTGGACAACGTCAACAACGCTTTCGCCGCCATCGTCAAACTGTCGCTGCCTGACGGTATCCGTGGCCTGGTCATCGCCGCTGCACTGGCCGCCATGATGTCCACCGCCAGCGCAGGCCTGTTGGCTGCCGCCACTACTCTGAGCGAAGACCTGCTACCTAAACTGCGTGGCGGTAAACAGTCGAGCCTGAGCCTGAACCGCCTGGTGACGCTGCTGACCGGTATTGTCGTGCTGGGTATCGCCCTGGTGGTGAACGATGTGATCAGCGCCCTGACCCTGGCCTACAACCTGTTGGTCGGCGGCATGCTGATCCCGCTGATGGGTGCGATTTTCTGGAAACGCGCCACTACCGCCGGCGCCATCGCCAGCATGGGCCTGGGCTTCGCCACTGCGCTGCTGTTCATGGTCAAGGACGGTCTGGATGCCAACACCCCGATCTACTACAGCCTGCTCGCAGGTCTGGTGAGCTTCATTGTGGTGAGCCTGATGTCTCGCCGCCCGGCTGCGGTGGCGAACGCCATCTAAGCTTTCTATAACGACTTGATGCTTTCTTCGACGGGTGTGGCGTCGGTTGCCACACCCGTTTTTTTTCGTCTGGAGAAAACCTTTGATGAAGATTGTTTCTCGCGATCAGTGGTTCGAGGTCAAGCAACTCAGCGACGGCATCCGTCTGATTCACGAGCCTTACATCCGTCCCTTCTACCGCTGCAACCTCTGGCACATTCAGGGCCGTGACAAGGACCTGCTGCTGGACAGCGGCTCCGGTTTGGTGAGCCTGCGCGAGCAACTGCCGTGGATTACCGAACGGCCATTGGTGGCGGTGGCCAGTCATTGCCATTTCGACCACATCGCCGGCCATCACGAATTTGCCGAACGCCTGGTGCATCCGGCCGAGGCCGACATCCTGGCGGCACCTGACGGCGAAAACGATTTGAGCCGGGCATTTGTCGGCGACGATATGTTCGAGGCGCATCCTGATTGCCCGCTGTGCTACGCCGAGTACCGGGTCAAAGCCGCGCCGGCCACGGGAATGATCGAGGAAGGTGACGTGCTGGATCTGGGCAATCGCGTGTTGCAGGTGCTACACACGCCGGGACACTCACCGGGCGGCATCAGCCTGTATGAAGCAGCGACCGAAACCCTGTTCAGCGGCGACATCATCTACGACGGGCCGCTGATCGAAGACGCTTACCATTCCAACCTCGACGACTACGCGCGCAGTCTGCAGCGCTTGCGTGAGTTGCCGATCCGCACCGTGCATGGCGGGCATTTCGGCAGTTTTTCCGGGGAACATCTGCGCACGATGATTGATGAGTGGCAGCGCTCGCATGGCTGAAGCCTGCTGTACTCGACACCAGGGAAAACAACAGGCATTTAGCGCCGAAGAAGAGCGGATGCTCAAAATCGCCAGGACGGCGAATGATCTGAGTCGGTTTTTGATGGAGATCGGGCGGTACTGATTTCGCCCGATTTTTGAATTTACACCTGCTACGCAGCCGAATGCAGCCGTCGACAGCTGCTACAACACGGCTGCGGTGTTCCAGACCTTGACGTTACCGACGACGCTGCTGGCGTCGACGCTGTTCATCGTCAGTGCGAATAGGCACAGGTTGCAGAGGCGGTTCGATCAAACCGAGTGCGACACCCAGGTCATGCAGCCAGTTTTGAATTTTCTCTTTCATGGTGCCCCCTTCAGGGTAGTGCCGAGCGGCTGAAATTCTGTAGCCCCTTCGCACTGATAATAGTCCGAAGTCCTACGAAATGCTCGGCAAAATCCGCAATGATCTGTTACTGAATTGATCAAAATACCTGACCATTAGCTCAGGCAATCGCCTGGGCCTGAATCGACACCCTGGGTTGACCGGTCACTGCTGGCCAAGGGCTTTGCGCAAACGACGGCGCACCCACTGCTCAGCGCTGACAAACGTAATGCCGAGCAGCACCAGCACGGCACCGATGACAAAGTTGAGACTCAGCGCCTCACCCAGCAACACCACACCGAACGTGACGCCGAACAACGGCGTCATGAACGAAAACACCGCGAGGTTCGCCGCCAGATACCGGCGCAACAGCCAGAACCACGTCAGGTAGCTGAAAAACGAGACCACCAGCCCCTGGAACAACACGCTGGCCACGGCCACGGTGGTCAGACTGACGTGGGTAACCTGGCCACTCAGCATCGCGATCAGCAGCAGGCCGACGAAACCGACAATCAACTGATAGAACAACGTGAGCGTCACTGGGGCTTCCGACAGGCGCGAGGCCCGCACCACGACCGTGGTCGCCCCCCAGGAGGCACCGGCCAATACGCCCAGTGCATCGCCCATCAACATGCGGTGATCGAGGTTGTCCCAGGACACCCCACCGGCAAACGCGATGGCAATCCCGACAAACGCCAGAAAAATCCCCAACCATTGCACCGGTCTTAAACGCTCACTCGGCAACAGCCAGTGCACGCCCAACGCGGTGAAGATCGGCGCCGTGTAAAGGAACACCGACATGTGTGCGGCCGTGGTCAGCTGCAAGCCTTCGGAAATGAAGAAAAATTCCAGTCCAAACAGCGCGCCGGCCAGTAGTCCGCCGCGCCACGTATGGCTGACCTGATCCCAACCGCCCTTCCAGCAAATCAGCAATCCTACAAGCAACGCAGAAATGCCTGACCGACCGGCCGCCTGCATGACTGGCGCGATGTCCGGCGCCGCCCACTTGATCATGACTTGCTGTACGCCCCAGATCAGGCACAACCCGACCATCACTTGCAGGGCAAACCCATCGGCGCTACGCCGGGTGGCGCTCACCGGAACACCTCGACAATACAATCCATGGCAGTGACTCGCAGTAGAAAGCAAAGCCCCGACTCAAGGTCGGGGCAAATAATTATGCTGTCGATTATTAACCAGATGGCCAGAAAAAGTAGCCTGTGGGAGACCTTCAAGTCACCACGGACGCCATCTTGCGCGACGTCACTTCAGTTCAATGCGATCGGCATGAATGACGATCTGGCCATTCTTGTACAACGCGCCGATGGCCTTCTTGAAGTTGCCCTTGCTGACACCGAACATGCTGGTGATCACCGCCGGATCGCTCTTGTCGCTCACCGGCAGCGCGCCGTTGTTGTCGCGCAACTTGGCGAGGATCTTCGAGTTCAGGCTGGTGGCGGCTTCTTCGCCCACCGGTTGCAGGCTCAGGCTGATCTTGCCGTCGGCACGGACTTCTTTGATGAAGCCCTTCTCTTCTTTACCGGCGCGCATGAACTTGAAGATTTCGTTCTTGTGGATCAAGCCCCAGTGCTTGTTGTTGATGATTGCCTTGAAGCCCATATCGGTGGCTTCGGCAACCAGCAGATCAACTTCCTGGCCAGGGGTGTAGTTGGCCGGGGTCTTGTCCAGGTAACGGTCCAGACGCGCGGTCGCGGTGATACGACGGGTGTGCTTGTCGAGGTAGACGTGCACCACGACGTACTCGCCCGCGGTCATCTGACGCTTTTCTTCGGAAAACGGCAGCAACAGATCCTTCGGCAAGCCCCAATCCAGGAAGACGCCGATGCTGTTGACTTCAACGACTTTCAAACTGGCGAATTCACCGACCTGAACTTTCGGCTTTTCGGTAGTTGCGATGAGTTTGTCATCGCTGTCCAAATAAACAAAAACGTTGAGCCAGTCTTCATCTTCGCTGGGAATATCTTTGGGAATATAACGATTAGGCAGAAGGATTTCGCCGTCCGCACCACCGTCCAGATATAAACCGAAGTTAGTGTGTTTAACCACTTGCAAACTGTTGTAACGCCCGACTAAAGCCATTTCCAATACCCTCATTGCGTGGGCGGCATTCTACCCGTTTTTGCAGGCCGCGTTCGGCGCCCGGCCCGGTGGCGCGAGAAAATCCTCTGGGGGCCTTAATTTTCCTGGGGTTTGACAGGCGGGTCTGGCCGCTCGTCAGGCCGACCTGTCGATTCATCGCCCTTCCAGCCAGGTAAAAATCCATTCTTCCCTACCGATGTTCTTATTTAAAACAGCAGCTTAGGGACATAACTCGAATAATAACTTGCGATTAATAGCGCTTTTGTGATGTGTATTTCAGGGGGATATTTGCCAAGCAATTGTCAAGTATTTCCTGTACGATGCGTGGCCAAGTTAATTTTCTACAGGTTAATGGCCGCCATGCGCGTAAAAGCATCCACCAGCAAAGCAAAGCCAGCTCCAGCCGTTGAAACCAGCGAATCGATCAACAATCAGATTGCTGCGTTCCTCAAATCCGGCGGCGAGATCCAGCAAATTGCCAAAGGCGTCAGCGGCCAGACGTTCGGCCCGTCCAAGCAGATTACCTTGGGCAAAAAATAACACCCGCGTTACCTGGTCCCTAAGCGCTTTGAGCTTCGAAGCGCTTGGACTGGAACCCTCCCCGCAACACCCCGCCAAACCCCATCAATATTTCAAAAATCGACGAACGGCCCTCGATGCCGAGCATTCGCCGGTAGCTCCGCCTATTCCGGGCACAACCGTCAGTGCGATGGCCTGGTCACCCTCAAGGCTGAACGCGCGTTTTATTGATTGGCTGAACTGGCAGGCTCATCCTGCGATCACATGAGAACCTACGCTTTCGCAAGGACTCGCCCATGTCGCGCTGGTTGAAGTGTCTCGCCGTCGTCATCACCCTCAGTCTTGCCCTCGGTGCCTGCAGCCGCATGGGCCTGGCCTATCGCAACCTCGACGTGATCATCCCGTGGACGCTCAGCGATTACCTGGACATGAACGGCGAGCAGAAAGGCTGGTTCAACGAGCGCCTCAAGGAACACCTGAGCTGGCACTGCTCCACGCAACTGCCAGGCTATCTCGACTGGCTGGACCGTTTGCAGGTGATGGTCGAAACCAATCAGGTCACCGACGCCGCGCTGCAAACCCGCACCCAGGAAGCCAAACAAGCCATCGGCCAGACCGCCCGGGAAATCACCCCGTCGGCCATCGAGCTGTTGCAGGGGCTGGACGACAAACAAGTCGCGGAAATGAACGAAGCCTTTGCCAAGGACCAGCGCAAACGCCAGCAGGACTACGTGAAACCGTCGCTCGTTCAGCAGATCAAGGAACGTAGCGAGCGCATGGAAAAACGTCTGGATGGCTGGATCGGACCGCTGATCCCGACCCAGCAACAACGGGTAGTAGCCTGGTCAAATGCGTTGGGCGACCAGAACACGCAATGGATTGCCAACCGCGTGCATTGGCAGAAACAGTTCAGCGCGGCGGTTGCGCAGCGTCAGAGTCCTGGATTCCCACAGCGCATCGAGACGCTTCTGGTGAATCGCGAGAGCTTATGGACAGCCGATTACCGCAAGGCCTACGCCAACACCGAAGCACAGGCACGAAGTCTGTTTGTGGATTTGATGGCCGAAAGCACGCCGGCTCAACGCCAGCGGCTGCTGAAAAAAATCGAAGGGGTGCGCAAAGACTTCAACGACTTGAAGTGCCTGAAAGCAGCGAAGCAAGGATAGTCCCCCCACCACAACCCCCTGTAGGAGCTGGCTTGCCAGCGATGAGGCCGTTACATCCAACATCCATGCTGGCTGAAAGACCGCAATCGCTGGCAAGCCAGCTCCTACAAGGGATATGGGGTCTTCAGGCAATTTGCGCGTGGGACGCCACCTCATCAAACGTCACCTCATCCAGCGCATCGTCCTGCTCATCCAGCACCTGCCGCGGATGATCATTGCCCGGAATGCTGCTGTCGATCAGGCTCAACAACCTTGAACCCCGCATCGTCAGCCTGTAATTCGAACCGGTTCCACCCTGCTCTTCAGGCCTAGGCTCGATGTAGCCACGCGCCAACAGTAACTTTTCATACTCGCCGGCCACCGCTTTCAGGTGATCCAGGTTTTCAGTCTCTTCGCCCTCCGTGGCTTTCTCCGCCGCGTACTGCTCGGCATAGGGCCGTGGCGTGAAGCTGGGTGCTGCGTTCTGCACTTCGTGCAGCAGGCGTTCAATCAAATCCCAGTTATAAGTCGTCATCCTGTCCAACCTCCAAAACCTGTGAGTGTGATGGCCTTCATAGCTTGTGACCGACAGCGCTCGCCGCCGTTCAGCGCAGTTCTTTAACGACGCTGACCGGCGGTATGTCGAATTTGGCATAGGTCAAACGACAAGGTTGTGTCAGTCACCGCCCAGCATTGCGCAGGAGAAAACCCGATGAACGTTCAGAACCATCCTGTCGTGTCGCGAGAAGAATGGCTCGCCGCCCGCAAACAACACCTGGCCCACGAAAAAGCCTTCACCCGGGAACGGGACAAACTCAGTGCCGAACGCCGCGCCCTGCCCTGGGTGAAAATCGACAAGGACTATCACTTCCAGGGCCCCAATGGTGAATTGAAGCTGGCCGACCTGTTCGGTGGTCGCAGCCAACTGGTCATCTACCACTTCATGTTTGCCGACGGCTGGGACGAAGGCTGCCCCGGTTGCTCATTCCTGTCCGACCACATCGACGGCGCCAACCAGCACCTGGCGCACCACGACGTGGCGGTGGTGGCGGTTTCCCACGCACCCTTCGCCGAATTCCAGGCGTTCAAGCGACGCATGGGATGGAAATTCGACTGGGTGTCGTCAGAAGGCTGCGACTTTAACTATGACTTTGGCGTCTCCGCCCGAGCCGAAGATGTTGCTGCTGGAAAAGCCACCTACAACTACGAAAAAACTGACGGCGCCGAAGAAGAACTCCCAGGCCTCAGCGTGTTTTATCGCAACGAAGCAGGCGAGATTTTTCACACCTATTCAACTTATGCCCGTGGCCTGGACATGCTGGTCGGCGCCTATAACTACCTCGACCTGACGCCCAAGGGGCGCAACGAAGAGCAGATCATGGAATGGGTACGGCATCACGACAGGTATGAAGACAAGGTGAATTCGAGCTGCTGCCATGGGGGGTAGACCACACCTTCGCGAACCAGCTTGCTCCCTCAGCGGTCAGGGCCGAACACAATGTCCGTGAACACCGCAATTCCTGTAGGAGCAAGCTTGCTCGCGATGACTCACTTACAATCAACGCCGATGCAACTGACACACCGCTATCGGCTACTTCACCGGTATATACGAATACCCCTTCACCATGGCTTTCCCGTCCTTGGCATCCCGCACCCGCACCATCTCCGCCGCGTACTCCTGCGTGTATTCAACGAAGTACTCTTTACCTGGCTCGACCGAGAGGGTCAGAAATACGTTCCGGGGATACGGACGCGGCCCGGCCGATACCTTGTGCAGGCCCGGACTCACGAACACCCAGGAATAGGTCTTGTCATTAAGCCCCACCACCGCACTGTCATTGATGCTGAACACGCTGTCATAAAAGCTGCCTTGAATGACCTGGGTCCGCATCATGTAAACCAACGCCTTGCCCTGAGGTGGCGCCGGTGGCTCGAAATAAGGCTGGCTGGAGCTAGTGTGACCGCAGCCGGCCAACAACAGCATGAGCAACAACGCCGGAATACTTTTCATTGCTGCGCTCATTTGTTTTGCCCCAGTAACTGGTTGATCACCGGCCCCATCTTTTCCTCGACCGACGCCACTTTGGACGGATCAAAACCGCCCTCGCCCGTCAGGTGGTATTGCCCGAAACCGATCTGCTGATCGCCCTTGAAGAGCCGGACATTGGCATCGGACAAGTACGGGGAAAAGTCCCAGGAACGAATAGCGGTATAAGTCAGACGATACTCACAGCTGCTCGGAATGGGAGTGGCGTAAAGCCGACTGTCGATGTTGTGCTTGCGCAACAGCGTCTGCAGGCCATCGACGAAATCGCCCACCACCACTTTCGGGTTTTCTTCGATGCAGAGTCGGGAGATTTTGTATTGAGGAGCGACCGGGTCGACTTTGATGTTGGTACAACCGGCCAATACCAGTAGAAGGCTTGCCGTGATGGCTCTGGACAGCATATTCGGTCCCTGAATCCAGAATAATGGCGCAATAATGGCTCATACTAGATCAGCAGAATTTCGGGGTCAATTTACGTCGTTTGACGCGGAGCAGATCGCAAGAAGCTCGCGTTTAGGCCCCACGAGAACGGCACTGTTCTCAGCAAAAATTGCGCAGCCAATGAAAACGGGCGACCTTTTGGGTCGCCCGTTTTTTATCGCGTGAGCAATAGATGAACCACTTTCACACCGCAGGTACGCTCGCCACGGGAATACGCTGATCAGGCTGGGTGACATCGTAAACATGCTGTTCGCAATCGGTGCCAATAAACTGGAACTCAACCAGGTAAACCTTGGCTCTTTCCGGGATGAAGGAACTTTGCAGCGGACCGCAACTATACAAGCCGCTTGCCACCCTGCTATTCGAATATCCCGACACCTGAAACGCCTTATCGGCATCGGCCTGTGCTTCCAACTGCGGGAAGCGTTTAACCGTGGCACTGTTGGCCACTTCGTTGAGTTTGGCTATCCAGCCGAACACCTTGCCCTGGCCCGAATCCACTACAGTTCCAAGCAACTCCATTCGCTGGTCAGGATCGGCGGCACGCTTGACTGAAAACTGTACAGGATGGGTGCTGCCTGTAGCTTTCATGATGACCTTGGCGTGCTGGGCATCTACGGTCACCGTGTTCTGGCGCAGTTGAATGCCGTCTTTCAGCAGGCTGGGGGAAGAGTCCCTGACGTTGGAATGGCAGCCGGTCAATGCGACAGCCAGGGTCAGTGGTAGCAGTGTGATTTTCTTCACGACGTATAGATTTCCTTATAAACGCGTATCTTTTGACTGATAAGAGGGCTTACACCAAGCGGCACGTTCTAAACGCTGAACCACTGAACGTGGCGGGGAGATTTTGCGGGGAAAAATGGGAGAAAATTGAGGCGAGACCACGTTTTCCACCTAAAAACTGAGAGTTTACTCGGTCTCCCGACATCAATATACGTGCTTTGCGAGGCATACAGCGAGTCCTTTCATACAAGTCAAACCGAATGCTTAATCAACCCAAGAAAAATATAACTCCTTTATATTTCCTATCATTTCGACCAATCAAAATATGCCTCAGACAACGTAATCCGCCCCCGTCACCCCCACAAATTAATAATATCCAGCAACTTATCCTTAAGGACACTTGCAGATTTAACCGCATTAGGATCCACCGCCAAATCATCTTCACCCTCTAACAATAGAGACATCATTTTTTTGGCGAGAATAATATTCCCACTCCAATAATGTGGCGATAGCCTCGATACCGCCCCAAGCAACTCAGCATCATCTATGAAGCCCGACAGCAAATCTTGCTCTAGAGTAGAAACCACTATTGGCAATAAGTCAGACATAAATAATTCTTGCCTCACTGCACGACATAGGTCCTCCACCTGAAGATCTTCAAGAGGTATATCGCGAATAGAAAGATACCATTGAGTCAAGGATGACATTTCAGCCTCGGGTTGCCACGAGCTATTATTTTCTTTCGCTACTGACCGAAATGTCTTTTTCATATACCCACCCCAGAAATTACATCTTCAATTAGTTTAATCGGAGAAAATGGGAACAGACCACGTTTTCCACCTAAAAAATTTAATGTTTTCTCGATCTCCCCGGGCATACTATCTGGGCTTACCGTCCAGATATAACGTGATCGACCGCTGACTAAATACTCCTAAACACGCACCACCATAGCCCCCATTAAAAACCTCTTTAGATAATAAACCTTGATTCATAAGCAATACTAAGCAGTTGCTGTTTCTGTTGGCTTTTTACCTAACCTGTGACTTTAAAAGCCTCAGTTATTTTCTTTACCACTCCCCCATCCACATTTTTCTCCATGGAAATGAAACATCCTTCAAACGACCCGCTCGTCAAAATCAACTTATGCCCCACATAACAAACAACAACCAACACTGAATACGGGCCAAACTCACGACTTTCCACTTTAGATTTTAAAGCTCTAAGTACAACATCAACAAACTCTTCAAACCGCTCCTCCTCATAATCCTCAAAAAACATGAACCGATTTGACTCAGAGCACGACTCAGAAATATTCATACGTCTACATCCCTAAACCATTATAGAAAAAAAGGGGCCAGACCACGTTCCCCCTATCATTTCGGCCAATCAACATATGCTTTAGAAAATATGGTCTATCCCAATTTTCCATAGCATCACAAAAAAAGTTGTCTGTCCCCGTTATCTATGAAAGAGTGTTTGGTGATTGCGTCGGAGTAAAACTTATGAAAATCCCCGGCAGTGCCGGGGATATTTTCATGCAGAATTAGAAAGCGAGGCTATTCAAAAGCTCTTTTACTTTCGCGGTATCTTCAGGATGACATTGAAGATATTTTTCGCAAGCTAACCGAATATATCTAGAGCAAACCGTTTCGTTCACAACAACTGTGTCTTCATCCCTAGGGGGATAGCCATAAGCAAACTCAACCCCTTCGAAGTGTTCTTCATCGAACGGGCTATTTTCATCAGGAAAGTTACAGTACGCACCATCCGTACTGAACCCCCATCTTTTCACAATATAGCCAACCGCCTCAATGAAATAACCACCATCATACATTCTGTCGAAATACCCTTTAACAACCCAATAAGGGTCTGACTCATTATATGGCTGACCGAACAACTCTCTCATATAAACACACTACCTTATTTAGGGTGGAAGTTGCTCACAGCCCCAGCAGCCTTATCTAAATACACCCTGAAAGCCCCCCGATTGTAGCATCGTACTATCGACCCTGAAGGAAAAATGGGGACAGACCACGTTTTCTATAAAGAAAACGTGGTCTGTCCCCGTTACCACCAAGTGGTGTTCTTTGTTGTTCTGGTGGTAATCGCTCCAATTTCTTTTGCACCACTTAAGCAACCGAGAACGATGAAAAATAAAACGATAATTTTCCATCTTCAAGATCACTAAATTGATAACGTATCCTATCAAAGCCAGAATCCAGCTTATTAACGTTCATATGCATCAGCTGAGTTAATCCGCCGCCAAAATCACGGGAAGTAAATTGGCTAATATCAATGATATCTGATACGCACGACATCAGCCCCTACCTTTTCAGAGGCCGAAATCGATAGAGATAAATCATAAGCCATCCCATCCTCATTCAACTGAATACTAATTGCATGCAAGCAGTTGTGAGCAACAAGCAATTCATTCAATTCTGGAAGACTAATCATTATTGACCCTCGTCTCTTTCCCATTGGAGCCGTAGCCTGGACCATATTCATAGGTATGCGTGTGCGGGTCGGAATGATATTCCGCAGGCTTTCCTTGGTCCCCATATCCGTGATTAGTGTAATCCGTTCTTTTAACCTGCCGGCCATACTGGTCGTACTCGATCACAGATTCTTCCAGTTTCCCAGTCGCGGGGTTGTACCTCTCCTGGGAAAAATGGGGTCAGACCACGTTTTTCATCTAAAAAACTAAATGCTTGTTCGGTCTCCCGGCATCAGGATACGTGCTCTGCGAGGCATATGGTGAGTACTTTCATACAAATAAAATCGAAAGCTTAGCCAAACCAATAAAAATAAAACCCCTCTCTATACCTCATCATTTCGGCTAATAAAAATACGCCTCAGAAAATGTGATCTGTCTCCTTCTTATAATCTTTCCCTCAGCAGTTACAACTGGAGAAATACCTTTTACACCAAAGCCTGCTTACTCTTCATAGCGAGAGTATTCTCGCATAAGCCGTAAAACCTCAGACCAGTTCCATAACACCCCTGGAATGTGACTCTCTGGAACTAACTTCCCTCGCTCACTCTCAGGAAAACCATCCATTGCTGTTTTGCAATGGCGATAGAACAGATTGAAACACTCACCTGAGACCTTATCTAAAATGATAAAGCTCTGTGCCTGCTCATCTAGCGCTTCGTATATTGTTCTCATACAGCTTTCTTGGTTTTTAGTGAAAAACTTCCTTGCGCCTTCAACAATACAATCAAAAACACCACCTGACGCCCCCCAACCCGACTTGTCATTTATCGATATATACATTCCCATAATTTTCACCGCAGAATTAATATTTTATCTTGCTGTTCCGAGGTTAGCAATTTTATCCAGCCGTTAACCATACCCTGATTTCCGGGTGTAAGATTCCTATAATCAATTGGAACGATATCCGCCTTATCCAAATGGGGAAAATGGGGAAAACGGGGAAAATGGGGACAGACCACGTTTTCCATACAGGAAATGTGGTCTGTCCCCGTTATCCCTTCTTTCGTCAAGAAGCCCACTGAGTTCTCTCGGGAAAATCACCACTTCTCATAAGACGAATTAGCTTCATAGCAGCTCTTTGAGACCATTCTCCTTCCATATCGAGAGGGCACTCTTTCAACACATGAATAGTTCCATCCTTCTTCCCAAGCCGGATTACTCCAATCTCAAGACCCCTACCGAACGTGTATTCAACATACTCTTCAGTTTCTGCAACTTTATCCATTTCAATATAAAATGCCATATAACCTCTCTCAGCTCCCTAGTGGACTCGGGTACCGAACCTGTGTTTTGTCATGCGAAACACCATAGTCAACTTTAAAAATGCCTTCAAATCTAGCTTCAAAATACTCATGCTTAAACAACTGGACGTCTTCTGCCTTGTAGGTTCCTTTTTGGAATCTAGACCATGCGTCAGCGATACCTGCATCCGGATCAAAACGCCCTACACTTCCATCACGCATTATAGAAAAATGGGGACAGACCACGTTTTCTATACAGGAAATGTGGTCTGCCCCCGTTAGCCCCTCTAACCTTCAACCTGACTTCCCTCAGGTAAAAAGAAATGGGCCGTTAACCAACAGGTAGCCATTGATGCGGCGAACAGCATCAGTAATTCAATAACATAGTCCGAATACTGAGCCCCCTTGATGTTTTGCACCACATTTGAAATAAACAAAAACACCCACGACGCGGCTACACAACTTCCAAAAAAGGAAACAACCATGCAATTACGAAGTCTCTTCTTGACTTTAATTAATACAATCACCAATGCGTAACCCAGAAACGGCAGGAAGAAAGCCAACTGTATGAGAAGCGGGGTCAAAAACGGCATCAACAGCAATTCAGCCCCCCTCACCGAACCCAGCAATTTTGGATTACTCACCAACTCGGTGAGCACTGTTACTGCTCTGATAATTCCAGCAATGAATCCAAGTATTAGCGGACAAAGAAAAAAAGCCAGGAAAACTTTACGACGAGGATAAATAACTTCACTCATGATGCACAACCTTGGCTTTTAGAGCCCCTCAGTAATTTGCAACCAAACTCCACCCGAGACGGGTAGAAAATGTGGTCTGCCCCCCGTTTTCTCCGTCAACGACGCCTGTTGCTTTTACAACAATGAATTTCAGGAAAAACCTAAGCCCCTTTATTATTTACACCATGTAACCCGCAGACCTCATCAGCAACAGTACCGTTTCATCAAATTGTTGATCCGATATACCTCTAATAGATTTGACACTCTTCCACTTCCATATTACAGGAAGAATTCTGCTATCCAGACGATCAAACTCTTCCAAAAAGATATCTGCTAAAGCGTATTTATCTAAATCATGATCGACCTCCAGCATCATATTCAACACGATGCTTGGCGACTTCCCATCCAGTATTTGCGCTAACACATATCTATTTCCCGAAAGTGACATAGGTAATTTAACCAATGGTGTCAATTTTTTCGACCTTCGTGCATCCGTATATCTGGGATATTTGGCCTGTCCAGGTATTCAAAGCAGCATTGTCTTTTGACATTCCATTGGCAAAGGGAAAATGGGGACGGACCACGTTTTCTATACAGGAAATGTGGTCTGTCCCTGTTACCCCAGCAGCTAACCCACCATACTCTTCAGAAACCTAACACCGGACTTATCTCGAATTGCATACAAAACTTCATACTGAAAGGATAGAGCAAATCTAAAGTTCGTTTCGGCTGATAAAATAGTGAGAAATGACTTGATATCAGCAGAGCTCTCCAACAAATAACTAATAGGGCAGTGAAACGCCCCGCTCAAACCGGCTCTCCAACTAACATCAGCTCCTTCAGCCGCAACATCTTCAGGAGCACCGAAACAGCGAAATACAAAATATATATTTGAGCTCTTAAAATTACCGATTAAACAACCATCTTCAATTTCGTACTCAGCCCCCATTTTAGAGAGCACTGAAACAATCTCTTCGAAACATATGCCCACCTCAACTTCAAGACTCATTGTAATTGTCATTTTTTAATCTCTATCACTCTAACCCCCCACACTTCATCAAATAAAGCTTTTTCAAACCTTCCACAGGATTCGAACTCAGCGCTCTCTCTATCTGATCAAAAGTCAATGGAGAGTCAGCGAGATTTACCACAACATTACTGGCTTGCAAAAAACGTGGTCTGCCCCCGTTTTCTCCGTCAACGACGCCTATTGCTTTTACAACAATGAATTTTAGGAAAAACCTAAGCCCCCTTATTATTCACACCATGTAACCTGCAGACCTCATCAGCAACAGCACCGCTTCATCAAATTGATGATCCGATATACCTCTAATAGATTTTGCACTCTTCCACTTCCATATTACAGGAAGAATTCTGCTATCCAGACGATCAAACTCTTCCAAAAAGATATCTGCTAAAGCGTATTTATCTAAATCATGATCGACCTCCAGCATCATATTCAACACGATGCTTGGCGACTTCCCATCCAGTATTTGCGCTAACACATATCTATTTTCCGAAAGTGACATAGGTAATTTAACCAATGGTGTCAATTTTTTCGACCTTCGTGCATCCGTATATCTGGGATATTTGGCCTATCCAGGTATTCAAAGCAGCATTGTCTTTTGACATTCCATTGGCAAAACCACGTTTTCTATACAGGAAATGTGGTCTGTCCCTGTTACCCCCACCCTACATTCTTTTTTACTTTAAGCATTCAACACTGCAAAGCTTACATCACCGGACCTCAAAAATTCTTGAAAACAAGAAATAACGATATCTATATTTCTTGTGACGAAACTCGCCGGATAGTAATCGCCCAGAACATCAACCAATTTTGCTCCAGCCGACGTATTATTAAGAGTACGCACAACATGCTCACCATCATCAAGGTATTGGTTCAGCATCAGAATATAATTTCCAGAATCAGCATAAAGATTGATTTCGTAAGGTCCGGCTTCAGGTGCCGGGGAAATAGACAACGAAGCGACGCCGTCGACTTTACTATATTCACATATAATGGACCTTACATCTTCCATGGTCGGCTGATCAATGAGAGGGATTTGCGATCTGCCATGCTCAGGACTAAGGGTATACCCTCCGATGATCATCTATTTTTTCTCCTTAATAGACTTCATACCTGACTCCCAGTAATAGTTTTTCGGAAGTCCTGTTTTATCATCTATAGCTCTTACGGTTAAAGATTTCAACTCAGCCTTTTCTGCGGCAGCGGCTATGTCACCTTTGCAGAATCCGCATACATCTTTCCCTGCGACTGTCATAGACATGTCCGCTCCGGCAGTTTTACCAGAGCTACGCTGGAGCCCAACTGGGTGAGGGTTTCTTCGGTGCGCAGGCCGCGACGCAGGGCGTCGCGGGTGACGGTGCGGTCTTCCACTGCGAGCAGGTTGATGTCGTTGCCGGCGGTCAACGTGGCATCGCCGCCGCTGCTGATCCGGCCTTTGCTGGTCAGGTTGTTCGCGGCGTTGATCGTCAGTTTTGAACCGGCGCTGATGCTGCTGCCGGCATCGAGTTGCGTGGCGCTGCCGGCGCCGATGTTGAATGTCGTGGCGGTGCGGTCGTTGACGATGTCGCCTTTGAGGCTGGTGAGGTTGACCTTGTCGGCGCGGATTTCCCCGGCCATGGCGTTGCGGATGCTGTCTTGCGCCAGCAGGGTCAGGTTGGCGTTGGCCTGTGCCAGGCCGCCCTGCAAGATGCTGCCGCCGCTCAAGGCGCTGAGGTCTTCACTGGCGCGCAATGTCCCGACGTTTTTCAGATCGCCGCCGGTGATTATCTCTACGTTGCGCCCTTGAATCAGGCTGCCGCCGCGCAGATTTCGCGAGTCGACTTTGGCCAGGTACAGCACCGGCACCAGCACGGTTTCGCCGTTGATGACCCGTTCTTCCATCCAGACGATGTCGTGGGTCAGGGCTGCCACCTGCTGCGAGGTCAGCATGACGCCGACGCTCAGGTTCAGGGCGTTTTTGCTGCTGATGGCGTTGTCCATCAGGTACTGGAATTGCTCGTAGTCGCTGCTCAGGCCATCGGCGAGGAAGCGCTGGCCGGTCTGGGCGCGCACGGCGTCGGCAATCAGTCGGGTTTCGTAGCGGCCGTCGCCCAGTCGGCGCGCGGCCTGGTCGGGGTCGTAGCCCAGCTTGCCGATCAAGTAGTCCGAGCTCATGAACTTCGAGAGGTCGACGAACGAGGGGTTGGTTTCGATCAGGTATTTGTTGGCCGGGTTGCGGCTCTGGGTGAACAGGCCGTAACTGCCTTGAGGCAGGCGGAAACTCGGGAGCGAGGTCGGGTCGATGCCGACGAAGGCTGTGGGATGAATAAAAACGGGCGAACCTTTAGGTCGCACGCTTCATAGTGTGAACAATAGCTAAATCCCTTTCACACCGCAGGTACGCTCGTCACGGGAATACGTTGATCAGGCTGGGTGACATCGTAAACATGCTGTTCACAACGCGACCCAATGAACTGGAACTCCACCAGATAAACCTTGCTTCTTTCCGGGATAAAGGCGCTTTTCAGAGGACCGCAGCTATAGGTTCCCCCGGAACCCGTGCCATTCGAATATCCCGACACCTGAAACCCCTGATCGGCATCGGCCTGTGCTTCCAACTGAGGGAAGCGTTTAACCGTGGCGCTGTTGGCGACTTCGTTGAGTTTGGCGATCCATCCGAACACCTTGCCCTGGCCCGAATCCACCACGGTTCCAAGCAGCTCCATTCGCTGGTCAGGATCTGCGGCACGCTTGACTGAAAACTGTACCGGATAGGTGTTACCCGAAGCTTTCATGATGACCTTGGCGTGCTGGGCATCGACCGCTACCGTATTTTGGCGTAACTGGATGCCGTCTTTTAGCAGGCTGGGGGAAGAGTCCCTGAGGTTGGAATGGCAGCCTGCTAAAGTGAAAATCAGGGCCAGTATTAGCAGCGTGGTTATCTTCACGTATGAATATCCTCATTGGCGGGTGTACGAACTAACAAAAACACCGGCAAAAAGTGGTGAATCATAGATACTTAAATCGTCTCCAAAAAAGTTTCTTTGAGACAACTTTATTTTCCGGGATCACAAACCAAGAAAACAAACTTGCCGCACCTTCCCCATACACAAACAACCTTCTCTCCCTTTACTACAGAAGCAATACGTCTTTTCATCACCAACTTAATCTTCAAACTCCACCCACTCATATCGATCACCGTCTCTTATTTCTTCGCATGCTCCAGATACGTAGTGACCATATTTTATGACCGAAGCACTAGAAAGATGTGGCGCTCCTTGAATGCGATTTATAAATCGAAAATACATCTCTCGAATTTTCTCTGGAAGTTCCGGCTCCAAGCCATCCATCATCAACCATACATTATACGGCTCGTCCATACAGGGAAACTTTAAAGAGCCAACCAACATCTTATTAATAAATGGCAGCAACTTCGACTGATACGAAAACTCTTTCACTTCCAAAGGATCTGCATGCTGAATATAACTTAGCAATGCTTCACCCTCTCTCCGGAGTGCTTTAAGATCAATTTCCGTCAGGCGACCATCTTCATCTTTTCGTATCAATTTATTCACATCATCCTCCGTTAATGCACGCTGACCTTTCCAACTAGTTCGGCCGATGTAAACAGCGACCGGTTTGGAACAATCACTTGTAGCGCACCTCCCCCTTGCGTTACTCCTGTTATGGAATTCTGCGTACCTGCAATCGTACTTTCAAAAACCGTGGCCGGCCCTTTGGGGGTAATCTGATAAATATCGTACGATTTAGCATTTGCGGTACTTGGTGGCAACCCGAATCGCGAACCTAATTGAGTGGTATTCTGCATTTCGGCATCCAAGGCTGATGTGGTTGTCCAATAACCGGTCGTCGTGGACGGAGATGTACCACTTGGCACAATTTTAACGAGTCTATCACCGGAATTAATTGTTTGCGCTACAGGAATATCAGCGCCGGATTGTAAAAATCCATTTGCGTATCGATTGGCGTTGTCAAAAGTCATTCCACTGGCTTGCAATTCCCCAATTAGCTGCCGCCCAACTGGCAACTCAGTTGCTGCCGTTGTAATACCCTTTGGCATCCAGCTTGCATTAAGTGCAGCAGCATCAACCGCAACTTTTGTCCCCCCAGTATAGACGGAGCCAAATAGCCCCCAGGCATTTAGTAAAGCTCCCACACCCCACATAACCTGCTCAGAACCAGACGCGCTCTCCCCTGTAATCGGGTTCGCCCCCCCTGCAGCCAAGAAGCTCTGACAACCTATACCAACGATCCCAGCCCCGCCACAACCCGCCATGAAAAGCTCATTGGACACTCCCTGAAGGCGAGCCGTAGCCTCCGCGTATTCCAGCTTATTTTTGGTTTCCCCTATGATGGACTGCTCATAAGAAGCCGGTTGTAGTACCCACTCCTCACCTTGATCCGTTGTGACCGACTTATTGGTGACGACGCAATAACCATTGCCTGATGTAGCACAGGAGATGATATCTCCAGGGTTGGTACTGAAAACAAAAGCACGCGTGAAGTCACTATCCGTTGCGACCTCTTCGTTCTTGAGTACGCTCAACCCCTTGGCAATTAGGCCAGCAATATCGTTGGACAGCCCTTGGCAGTAGCTTGATGCAGAGTCCTTACATGACGCGTCGTACTCTTTCTGTTTCATCCCAAGCGAGACATTTTCGATCACGCTCAGATGATTGTTTTCTACCGCATTTTTCGACGTCCAAGCCCCAAGTGCTGCCCCTGCGGAATTTCCCGTCACCATCGCCCCGGCAAGTCCACCTGCCAACGTCGACAATGCCGAAACCGTTTGCTTTTCCGACTCCGTCAGCTGTTCACCAGTCTTGCCCGAATAAAGCTGTTGGGCAATCAACTCTCCGATGCCGGCTCCCGTAGCGCCGGCCAATGCGGAACCACCCTGTGCCTTGGCGAGCACAGCCCCGAGCAAGGCATGCGCCATCAAGTTGGCGGTATCGTCCCCCTCAGTCATTTGTTTCACAGCTTGAGCCAAGTAGGGTGCAGATCCGCCAGCAAAAGCACCTAAAATGTTGCCGCTAAGCACTCCTTGCACGATCGCACTGACCGCTTGCGAAGCTTTTTGGAAGCTGCTGCCCGTGCCGTAATCATATTGAACTTGCTGCGCAATTTGTTCAGGGGTCGGGTCGGCATAGCCTTTGTCGTTGAGCTTCTGCTTTGCAGCTTTTGCCGCTTCGCTATTCAGGTCGTTGCCTTCCTTAATTTTCGCAGCAGCGATTGCATCACCAATGCCCTTCGCCAATTGCGTCGCGCTTTTTACTAGCTCGATGCGTTCGTCCATGGCATGCAAGTCAGGTTTGTCGAGTCGTTCATTGGCATTCGCAGTGTCACGGTTCAGGCCTACCAGATCATTCGCACCTTGCGGGTTACGCACGATGATGGTGCCTTCACTGACGGCACTACGGGTTTTGCTTTGGTCGGAATCGCTCAGTGCGATGCCATATAGACCACCAACGGAGCCGCTCCCCCCTCCTGCACTACCGAAACTGGCCGAGATGCCTGCAGACTTGGCATCGACCTCACTAACGTTCTTGATGTTGCTGACAATGAGTCGGTCTGTGATCAGCAGGTTTTTGTCCGGAGTCGCATTACTGGCAATTACCCCTCCCGTGAGTGAGGTGTTTTTGCCAACATCAATGGTGTAGCCTCCCGAACCGGCAAAAAGCCCGGATTGCTCCGTTACGGCTTTGTACTCGCTGCTCATGCTACCAGCGGCCAGGTTTACTGAACCGGCAACTGTGGTGCCATAACAAAACGGCGGGATGCAAATACTCGCACCGATACCGCCGCTGCTTTGTTTGCTGTCTTGGGTCTCAACATCCTGACGAGAAATGATGTTGAGGTTTCCGTCGATCAACGCATTGATGCTTTCAGCGTTAACTTGAGCTCCGGCAAGGGTGGTATCGCCGCCACTGCGCAGTAAGAGTGAGCCTGTGTTCACGGTGCTGTTGACTTGGGTGACGGAGCTGCCAGTACCCATGTTTTTTGCAGCCTGCGCCCCCAGATCGAGCGTGAAACCGTTTTGCTGTCCTATGTTGAAACTGGCACCGATTGCCGTTTTGTTGTTGTTTGTGTTGTTAGCCCAGTCTGCGGTGTTCTGCGCGCTTTCCAGCGTAATATCGTTTTTCGCAATCAAGGAAGTATCGGTGGCTTTTAAAGCACTCCCAATGACATGAATGTTACCGGGCTCTCCATCTGCACCGCCGGTGGCAACGATGGATAAAGTGCCGCCCGCGTTGGCAGAACTCTGTTTTGCTGTCTGACTGAAGTACGCACTCGTGCTTTTGCTGTGTGAGTTAGCAAGCTCGGTACCAATTTTAATCAGCGAGCCATTGTTGGACGTACCGCCTACCTTGTCTTTAAAACCGGTGCTATTTGCCTCCGTCTCACCTTTCATGCCGTACAGGTTGTAAGCCGCCAATGCCGCCTGGGCAAACTTCACCGCTTTAAGCCTCGGATCATCCGTATCATTCGCGGCCTTGACCGAAGTACGAATGGTGTTAACGGTGTCGATGACCGCCCCGCCGATAACGCGTCCTACTGCCAGGCTATTGGTTTGATCTGTAGTGCTTTGACTTGAACTTTCAATGCCCGCAGCAATTGTGACGTTGGTACCGCGCAAGCTCATGTTTTTGGTACTGATCAAATCGCTGGCGACGACGCTTAGGTCCCCTCCAGCCACAAGGCTCACATTGCCGTTGCTGGAGCCAATGGTGCTGCCAGTCAGAGTCGTTTGCGACATGGTGCCGTTATGACGCTGACCGCTGATGGAGAGATGTTGGTTTCCGGTAATGTCATCGACGCCGAGCTTATTGCCCGTCAGTACACCGGTCAGATCGCGATTCTTTTCCTTATGCGCCTCAGTGCGGGTGTAAGTATTTTCAGCGGCGGTAATCAACAAGTCACGGCCAGCACGTACTGCAAGGTCGTCAGTACTGACCAGTACCGAGCCGCTGATTGCCGCGTCACGTTTGGCGCTCACGGCAATGGTGTCACCGGATATCAGGCTACCCACAGCGGTGGTTTGAGATTCCGAGAGCGCGTCCTTGACCTTGCTCGACTTAAAACCGCCCCAACTGCTTTTGCTTGAGCTGCTTTCATGGCGCGCACTGGTTGAATCAGTGACGGCAACAACCTTCACGTCATTGCCTGCCGCCAGGCCCACACCTCCTTTCTCAGAGATTACACTGCTGCCTTCGATCAAGAGATCATTGCCAGCAGACAACACGGTTTTACCTTGAGCCGTTACTAAACTGCCGACATTGGTCGTGCTGAAAATCTCTTCAAGCAGGCTCTTTTTGCTCGACGAGGTTTTCTTGGTCTGGTTGAAGAAGCGGTAGTCTTCGTCCTGTGCTGCCCTAATCAGCAAATCCTTCCCGGCGGCCAGATAGGCCTCATTCCCGGCACTCAAGTTACTGGCCAACAGCGTTACATCCCCGGCGGCCTTAACGGACAGATTCCCACCCGCACTAAACTCGCTGGCTACCTGACGAGTCTGGTCATCAATCTCATGAACCTTTTTGTTGCCCTTCTTGTAGCGGCTCTCAAGGTTGTGTTCGTCCTCGGCCGAGATCAGGTTGATGTCGCCGTCGGCGCTGGCGTTCAGGTCCTTTCCGGCACTGGCCTTGCTGGCGACGGAGTTGAGGTCGCGACCGGCGTGCAGGGTCAGGTTGCCCGCGGCGGTTACGCTGGAGCCTAACTGGGTGAGGGTTTCTTCGGTGCGCATGCCGCGACGCAGGGCGTCGCGGGTGACGGTGCGGTCTTCCACTGCGAGCAGGTTGATGTCGTTGCCGGCGGTCAACGTGGCATCGCCGCCGCTGCTGATCCGGCCTTTGCTGGTCAGGTTGTTCGCGGCGTTGATCGTCAGTTTTGAACCGGCGCTGATGCTGCTGCCGGCATCGAGTTGCGTGGCGCTGCCGGCGCCGATGTTGAATGTCGTGGCGGTGCGGTCGTTGACGATGTCGCCTTTGAGGCTGGTGAGGTTGACCTTGTCGGCGCGGATTTCCCCGGCCATGGCGTTGCGGATGCTGTCTTGCGCCAGCAGGGTCAGGTTGGCGTTGGCCTGTGCCAGGCCGCCCTGCAAGATGCTGCCGCCGCTCAAGGCGCTGAGGTCTTCACTGGCGCGCAATGTCCCGACGTTTTTCAGATCGCCGCCGGTGATTATCTCTACGTTGCGCCCTTGAATCAGGCTGCCGCCGCGCAGATTTCGCGAGTCGACTTTGGCCAGGTACAGCACCGGCACCAGCACGGTTTCGCCGTTGATGACCCGCTCTTCCATCCAGACGATGTCGTGGGTCAGGGCGGCCACCTGCTGCGAGGTCAGCATGACGCCGACGCTCAGGTTCAGGGCGTTTTTGCTGCTGATGGCGTTGTCCATCAGGTACTGGAATTGCTCGTAGTCGCTGCTCAGGCCGTCGGCGAGGAAGCGCTGGCCGGTCTGGGCGCGCACGGCGTCGGCAATCAGTCGGGTTTCGTAGCGGCCGTCGCCCAGTCGGCGCGCGGCCTGGTCGGGGTCGTAGCCCAGCTTGCCGATCAAGTAGTCCGAGCTCATGAACTTCGAGAGGTCGACGAACGAGGGGTTGGTTTCGATCAGGTATTTGTTGGCCGGGTTGCGGCTCTGGGTGAACAGGCCGTAACTGCCTTGAGGCAGGCGGAAACTCGGGAGCGAGGTCGGGTCGATGCCGACGAAGGCTGCGCCGGTAAAATCGACCGGGACAAAGCTGACTTTTACGCTGCCGTCGACAGCGACGGTTTCAATGCGTTTGACGTCCTTCAACGGGCCTGGGCTGCCCACCGGGCTGGCCAGGATTATTTGCTGGCCACCGGCGCCAAAGGCCTGGCTGTCGAGGGTGGCGCCGATGAGTTGGGCGTTACCCTGGTTGGTGAGGCTGCCGTTGACCAGCTCACCGCTGACGTTCAGTTTCAGCGCGCCACCGGCCTGCACGGTGCCGACATGGGTCGTGTTGTTGCCGGGCATGATGGTGTTGGTGATGTTCTCGATCGGGTATTTCGTCACCTCGATCGGAATCGGCGCCTGACTGGCGAGTGGCTGCCCGGCGTAGCTGTCGTTCCAGGCGTTGGTCGCGGCCTCGGTGACCCGGTAGGTACTCTTGCTGACGCCGTCGAGGAAGTAGTTGATGTTCTCTTCGCGATTGTCGAGGGTGAACCCACGGTTATAAAAGTTGCTGGCCGTGATGGTCGTGTGGCGGTTGGCGGCCAGCAGGCTCTGGCCGTTGGTAACGGTGACCGCGTCTAGCAGCAGGTCCTGGTTAGCCAGCAGTCGCGACGCCGGGGAGTCCTTGAGAATGCTGCCTTCGTAAAGGGTGCGGACGATGTAATAGCCGGAGTGAGTACCGCCGCTGCAATCGGTGCAGTTGATCACGATGCGGCGGCTGGCGATGCTTTGGGTGGCTTCGAATTCGGCCTTTTCGTTGATCAGCTCGCGCACCTTGATGTCGATGTCACTGCCGCTTTCGATGCTGCCGGAGCGGTTGATCAACAGGCTGGCCTTGCCGCCATCACGGGCCGCGAAGCTGAGTTTTCCTTTGCTGTAGAAATCGGCGTAGCGGTTGAGCAGGCTGTCGGCGCGCAAGGTCATGTCGGCGCCGCTGAAGATCAGGCTGTCCGCCCGGTTGTTGATGTCTCGGGTAGCGCTGAGGGTGAGTAGCTGTTGCGCGCCAAGGGTGCCGCCGTTGTCGATGCGGTCGGCGACGACGCTCAGATTGGCGCTGGAGGTCAACCGGCCGAGGTTGTCGAGCGTGCCGCTCAGGACCAGTTCGCCGTTGCCGGCACTGGCGATTCGGCCGTCGTTCTGGGTCACGTTGACCGCTTTGATTTTCAACGCCTGCTGGGTCGAAATCAGCCCTTGGTTCGTCAGGTTGCCGGACAGCTTGAGGGTGAGGTCGCCGTCGCTGAGCAACTCGCCGGCATTGCTCAGGCTGACCGCATCCAGGCTCAGGCTGCTGGCGCTGGCAATGCGGTCACCGGCTTGCAGGGCGATGCTTTGCAGGCCGCTGATATCCAGCGCACCGTTGACATGCCAAAGGCCGATACCGTCGACGTTTGTGATGTTCCAGTCGCCACTGCCGAGACCGACCAAACGGCCCTGGGCGCTGAACAGGCTGGCGGTGTTCACGCTGAACTGACCGGTGGCCGCGTGTTCGATCTGCCCGGCGCCGTTGCGCAAGGTGCCGGCCTGCAGGACGAAGTTGTCGCTGCCGATGGCGATGTGTCCGCCACGGTTATCCAGTTCGTTTTGCAGGGCGATTCGACTCAAATCACCGAAGTGCGCCAGAAGTCGGCCCCCGGCACTGTTGTCCAGGCTCTGCCCATCGAGCTGCAACTTCTGGCTGGATTCGATCAAGCCACCCTGGTTGATCAGACGATCCACCGTCAATTGCAGGTTGCCTGCCAGGCTGACAAGGCTGCCGCCACTGTTATCGACGTCACCCGCGGTCAGGCTGACGCTGCTCGCGCTGAGGGTGCCCGACTGGTTGTCCAGACGGCCCTGACCCAAATCGAGTTCAGCGTGGCTGCCACCGGCGGTGATGTTGCCTTGTTGGTTCTGTAGCCCTTTGGCTTTCAGTTTCAAGCCGTCGCTGCCCGCGAGCAGTTGGCCGCTGTCACGGTTATCAACGGCGGTTTTGGCGTCGACCTCCAGACGGTTGCCAAGCACTTGCCCGGCGCGGTTGTCCAGATTGCCTGACGTGGTGGTCACTGCCACTTTTTGCCCGACTACGACACCTGCGCGGTTGTCGACGCTGCCGGCCTTGAGTGCAACATCACCGGCGGTGGCTTGCAGCCGTCCCTGCTGGTTGTTGACGGCTTGATCCACCGTCACGGTCAGTGCGCCGCTGTCCGCCACGACGCGGCCCTGCTGGCTGTTGTCGAGGTGGGTGGCGGTAACGGTGACCGCCTTGCCGAGCATCGCACCGTTCTGGTTGATGACCGTTGCACCGCTGACCACCAGATCAGTCTTTGCCTGAAGGGTGCCTTCGGTGTTGTCGAGCCGTCCGCCGACCGTCACTTTGGCGAGCGCCGCGTTCGCGCTCATCAGCCCCTTGCGATTATCGAAGTCTTTTTCGACGTTGGCGGTGAGCTTGCGCGCAGCAATGACCTGGCCCGCGTTGCGCAGGTTTTTGGCGTCGATCTGCACGTCGCCCGTCAGGTTGTGGGTGTTGTCGGCATTGATCCCGGCTTCGATGATGCCGAGGTTGGTCAGTTGGCCGTTACTGGCCAGCATCACGTTGCCGCCTGCAGCGATGCTCTTCTGATTGAACAGGTCTTCACTGGCCGTGACGTTCAGGTTGCCGCCGGCGTACAGCGGGCCATCCGCTTGCACACTTTGCGCCTTGACCGTGAGCGCGCCGCTGGCGCCGGTGGTCGCCAGTGTCAGCTTGCCATTGACGTCGAGGTTGAGATCACCGGCACTGGTCGCCATCTCCCCGCCGAGTTTGACGCCCACGCCCTGCTCGGTGCCCACCAGTTTGATCGCACCGGCGTACATGCCGCCGAGCGCGCTGCTGTCGATTGCCAGCATTGGCGCTGTGGAACCATCCGCCGCCAGTGGCTTGGCCGACAGGCTGGTGGCGTCAACGTTGTTGCGCCCGGTAATGACGTTGAGTTTTTTTGCGTAGAGGTTGGCGTTGATCGTCGCCGAGCGGGTGATGAGGTCGAACTGATCGATGTTGCTCGCGTTGAGCCCGGCACCTTCAATGGCAATGCTGCCTTGATCGACCTGGAAGTGATCGACGCGACCCGCGCCATCAAGCACCGGTTTGCCGGTGGTCAAGGTCACGCGCGGGGTGTTGATGAAGCCGCAGCCGTTGCAGGTGATGCCATAGGGGTTGGCGACAATGACGTGTGCCGACTGCCCCGCCACTTCGGTGTAACCGCGCAACTGGCTGGGGCTGCCGCCGATGACTTCGTTGAGGATCGTCTGCGCCGAACCGCTGTTTTTCAGGTTCGGGTTACCGATGATGATGCCGCCCATTTGCGTGAGCGAAGTCTGCGCCGAGCCGTTGTTGAGAATCAGCCCTTGGGCGCTGACGTTGTAATCATGGAACTGGTTATGCGACAGACCGCTGCCATTGGGCGTGGCGATGTTGACGATTTGCATGCCGTTGCCGGCATTGTCCAGCGTAGTGCCCGGCGTAGCGACCACAATGCCGTCGGCCTGTGCCCACATCGGTTGCCAGAACATGACGTTGGCCAGCAGGAACGCCAATCCGCGCTTGGGCATGCCCCAGAAGTGCTCGCGGGTTTTCACCACGGCAGAAGACTGGCGAGCGAGGAAAGCGTACTGGCGAACGTCCATGTGGAAGGTCTCGATGCAGCGAAATTAAAGGAAGAAATCCACGCGGAAATAGATCGGCGCTTCACGCTCGGTCAGGGTGTCCGGGCGTTCCAGGGAGTGGGCGAAGGTCACGCTGGCGGCGACATGCTGACCGCGTGCAAACAGCTCCACCGAGTTGCTGGACATGCGCCCGTGCTGATCGTCATTGAAACGATTGCCGCGGATCACGCCCTGGTCGTAACCGAGGCTAGTGCCGTATTCAGCGAACACCGGGCGCAGCCATTCGGCGCTCACTGGACGGGTCCAGCGCAGATCGTTGCGCCAGTAACCGCCACTGTCGCCCGACAAGGATTGGTCCTTGTAGCCACGAATCGACGATTGCCCGCCGAGGCTGGTGCGTTGCGGACTGAACAACACGTCTTCACTGCGCTGGCCGGTCATCAGGCTGGTGAAACTGAACGACTCGCCCCACACCTTGAACGGTTGCAGGTAGGACGCGACGGCCATGTATTTGCGGTAACGCGCATCCGGCTCGCCGGGGGCGGGATGGTCATTGCCCTGAGCATCGAGTGCGCCGATGCCTTCCTGCATACCCAGGTCGAGGTTGACGAACGCGCTGCCGACGCGCCGACCGTGATTGATGCCGAACTGCGACTCGGTAATCCGGTTGCTGCTGAACTTGAGCTTGCTGTCTTCAATGAAGTTGTTGGTGCGCAAATAAGAGAGGCCGGCGCTGAGTGAGGTCTTGCTCATGGCATCGCGGTGGATCACCCGCTCGGCCCGCAGCTGATGGTTTTCGGTGTCGCCGGTCAGCTTGAAGGGGTAATCGTTGGCGACAAGCTGCGTGCGGTACTCGTTCTGGGTGTAGGTGTAACTGAAGTCCCACCAGCCCCACGGCAGGCTGTAATACAGCGTTGCGTTGTTGGATGTGTGCTGGTGATCGGTCATCACATCGCCACCGCCGCGCAGCATCAACTGATCGGCCAGCCCCAGCGGACTGTCCCAGTCCAGCGTCGTGCGCCACTGCTGCTCGCCGGTGCTGCGCTGACCGTCGTTGCTGCGCGACAACCCGACGCGCCAAGGCTTTTGCGGTGTGTTCTTGACCAGGATTTCGCTGCCGCCGACGTTCTGGCCCGGGGTCAATTCCATCTGCGCCTGATTCGACGGCAAGCGGTTGAGCTGATCAACCATCTGTTCAATTTCACGCAGATTGACCAATCCGCCACTCTGGCCCGGAAAAGCCATGGCCAGTTCGCGGTCCGAGAGTTGGCTGCCCTGCGCACCTTTCAGACCTTCAAGCCGCCCTTCAACGACCAAGACTTTTAAATGCCCACCGGACAAGTCCTGCTGCGGCAAGTAAGCGCGGCTGGTCACCAGGCCTTTTTCGATGTAGCGAGTGGTGATGACCTTGAGCAATTCGTTGAGCTGAGAGACGCCCAGGCATTGGCCGATGTAGGGCTTGAGCAAGCGTTCGCGTTCACCGGCAGAAAGGCTGTCGGTGCCTTTGAGTTCGATGTCCTGGATAGGGAAGCAACGGCTGTCGGCAGGTGCCGAGGGCTGGACCGGTTTCACTTCCTCGCCGGGCAACTCTTTAAGCTCTTCGAGGCGCCGACGCTGCTCTTCGAGCAGACGATCCTGGCGTTCACGGATGAGGTCGGTTTCACCGGGAGTGGGCGCGGCATGAGCGAGATTCAGTGGAGAAAGGCACAGCAAAGCCAGGCACAACCTCGCCACGAGGGCGGGCAGAGACATGTTCGATCCCTCGAATTAGGGCGTAATAGCAAAATAGTGGCGCGATGTTAGATGGCCACTATCCTGACGTCAATTATTCATCCTGCCAGGAAACGCTAACCGATGAGCGCTATCGCCTGAAACAGACCAATCCGGGAAACGGCAGGAAACCTCTGAACGCATGCCGGAAGAAAAACCAAGGGCAACAGGACAATTCCCAGGCGCTGTTTTCACCGTGTGCAGCAAGCGGAACTTTAAGGTCCCGAGTGGCCTCAACCGATTAACCGCCCAAAACGGAATCGAGGCCCATTCCATGAAAACCTTGCTGAAACTCACCCTCGCCGCCACCCTCGCTTGCGCCCTCCCCGCCTGGGCTTGCACACCCGAGGAGGCCACCGCCAAACGCGAACAACTGGCCAAGGAAGTGGCCAAGCTCACCGAGCAGAATCCGAAGAAGGCCAAGGAGATCAACGATGAATTGCAGAAAATGGATTTGGGCACGGCCAGCGCGGATCTGCCGGACAAGTGCCAGTTGATCGATCAGCGTCTGAGGGAGTTGGAAACAGCAGATAAAAAAGCTGAAAGCTGACCTTGTAGGAGCCAGCTTGCTGGCGATTCGGTTGACCAGATACACCGAGTCGCGAAAGATCGCCAGCAAGCTGGCTCCTACAGGGATCGCGTTGCAATTTTCGGGCGTAAAAAAACCGGACATTTGTCCGGTTTTTTTATGGGATCGCTACGGCGCTTTATTCAGCAGCCGGGGCTTCCGGCTTGCGGCGCTTGAGCGGGGCCATGCCGTCCTTGCTGACCAGCGACAGGGCGTCGGTCTTCGGGCGGTTGGCGATTTTGCGCTTGGTCGGTGCCTTGGCGCCGGTTTTCTTCTTCTCGCCCTTGGCGTCGACCTTTTTCTTCTTCACGCCAACCGCTTTGCCCGATGCCTTGACCTTTTTCGGTCCGCCGTAGGTGCCTTTGACTTCCTTGATGGTGCGGCGCTCGAAGCTCTGCTTGAGGTAGCGCTCGATGCTCGACATCAGGTTCCAGTCGCCGTGGCAGATCAGCGAGATGGCCAGGCCATCGTTGCCGGCACGACCGGTGCGACCGATGCGGTGAACGTATTCGTCGCCGCTGCGCGGCATGTCGAAGTTGATCACCAGGTCGAGGCCGTCGACGTCCAGGCCGCGAGCGGCAACGTCGGTGGCCACGAGGATTTTCACGCCGCCTTGCTTCAGGCGATCGATCGCCAGCTTGCGGTCTTTCTGGTCCTTGTCACCGTGCAGGACGAACGCTTTGTATTCCTGCGCCACCAAGCGGCCGTAGATGCGGTCGGCCATGGCCCGGGTGTTGGTGAACACGATGGCCTTCTGATAGGTCTCGTTGGCCAGCAGCCAGTTCACGATCTGCTCTTTGTGCTGGTTGTGGTCAGCGGTGATGATCTGCTGACGAGTGGTCGCATTCAGGTCGCTGACGTTGTTCAGCTGCAGGTGTTCCGGGTTGTTCAGAACCTTGGCAACCATCTCGCGCAGGCCCGAACCGCCAGTGGTGGCGGAGAACAGCATGGTCTGCTGGCGATTGGTGCACTCGTCCACCAGACGCTGCACGTCTTCGGCAAAGCCCATGTCGAGCATGCGGTCGGCTTCGTCGAGCACCAGCACTTCGACTTCTTTCAGGTCGAGGTTGCCGGCGTTCAGTTGCTCGATCATCCGGCCCGGCGTACCGATCAGGATGTCCGGCACCTTGCGCAGCATGGCGGCCTGGACCTTGAAGTCTTCACCGCCGGTGATCAGGCCGGACTTGATGAAGGTGAATTGCGCAAAGCGCTCGACTTCCTTGATGGTCTGCTGGGCCAGCTCGCGAGTCGGCAGCAGGATCAGGGTCTTGATGCTGACGCGGATTTTCGCCGGGCCGATCAGACGGTTGAGGATCGGCAAAACGAAAGCAGCGGTTTTGCCGCTACCGGTTTGCGCTGTCACCCGCAGGTCACGCCCTTGGAGCGCCAGCGGAATAGCCGCTGCTTGCACAGGCGTTGGCTCGACAAATTTAAGCTCGGCCACGGCTTTGAGCAGGCGTTCGTGCAGGGCGAATTGGGAAAACACGGGTGCTACCTCGAAGAAATACAAAAAAACAGCTGCATAGGGTAACGGTTTCGAGCGCGAAGGCCGAGTTTCTTTATGCAATCGACCGTAAACAGTGGCTTTTTTGTTGCCTCTTTTGTCCTTAAACGTCATGCAAAGCGTCTTAAATGCTCTAATCGGTCCGACACGGACTATAGAAGAAACGGTTTTACCCATGGATATCAAACAGCTCTGGCTCAACGTCCAAGACATCTGGGGTGCGCTCGATCAGCATCCGCTCCTGCATTCCGGCCTCGGGCTGCTTCTGTTGCTGGTGGTGGCGCTGACCCTCGGACGAGTGGCGCGTTACCTGATCCTGCACGCGACCAAAATGCTCGGCCGCCAACCGGCCTTGCACTGGGTCAACGACTTTCGCCAGAACAAAGTGTTTCATCGCCTGGCGCAGATGACGCCGTCGCTGGTGATCCAGTTCGGCCTGCACCTGGTGCCGGAGCTGGGCAAAACCAGCCTGATTTTCCTCGGCAACGTCGCACTGGCCTTCACCATTCTGTTCCTGGTGCTGGCGATCAGCGCCCTGCTCAATGCGTTGCTGGACATCTACGCCCGCACCGAACACGCCCGCACCCGCTCGATCAAAGGCTACGTGCAACTGGCGAAAATGGTGTTGTACGTATTTGGCGCGATCATCATCGTCGCCACGTTGATCGACCGCTCGCCGCTGTTGCTGCTGTCGGGTCTGGGCGCCATGTCGGCGGTGATTCTGTTGGTCTACAAGGACACCCTGTTGTCGTTTGTCGCCAGCGTGCAGTTGACCAGCAACGACATGCTGCGGGTCGGCGACTGGATCGAGATGCCGCAAGTCGGCGCCGATGGCGATGTGGTGGACATCACGCTGCACACGGTCAAGGTGCAGAACTTCGACAAGACCATCGTTTCGATTCCGACCTGGCGCCTGATGTCCGAGTCATTCAAGAACTGGCGTGGCATGCAGCAGTCCGGTGGACGACGGATCAAACGCAGCCTGTTCATCGACGCCAGCGGCGTGCGATTCATCCGTGATGACGAAGAGCAAAAGCTGTCCCAGGTGCACCTGCTGACCGACTACATCAGCCGCAAACAGGCGGAACTCAAGGCCTGGAACGAGGCTCAGGGCAACGTCGCGGCAATGTCGGCCAACCGTCGGCGGATGACCAACATCGGGACCTTCCGCGCCTACGCGCTGGCGTATTTGAAAAGCCATCCGGAGGTCCAGCCGAACATGACCTGCATGGTTCGGCAGATGCAGACCACAGCGCAGGGGATTCCGCTGGAAATCTACTGCTTCACCCGCACTACGGCGTGGGCGGATTACGAGCGGATTCAGGGGGATATTTTCGATTATCTGCTGGCGGTGCTGCCGGAGTTTGGCTTGAGCCTTTATCAGCAGCCGAGTGGCGGGGATCTGCGGGCCGGGTTGCTCCCGGCGATGCTAGGCGCAAGCCACATCCCCGAACCCGAAAAACACATCATGTAAACACCGCCTCTGTAGGAGCGAGCGATGCGGCGGTCCGACTTGCCCGCGAAGGCGGTGTGTCAGTCAACATTAATGTCGACAGACACACCGCCTTCGCGGGCAAGCCTCGCTCCTACAGGGGTAGTGGTGTCAGTTGATTTTTCGCTGCGGCGCCTTGTGCACCATGGTGTAGGCGTAATCCACACCCATGCCATACGCGCCGCTGTGTTCCAGCACCAGTTCCATTACCGCCTCGTAAGTGTCTTTGTGTGCCCAGTCACGCTGGTATTCCAGCAGCACTTGTTGCCAGGTGACCGGCACCGCGCCTGCCTGAATCATCCGCTGCACCGACATGTCGTGAGCTTCTTTGGTGGTGCCGCCAGAAGCGTCGGTCACGATGTACACCTCGTAGCCTTCAGCCAGGGCTTCCAGCGCCGGGAAGGTCAGGCAGACTTCAGTCCAGAGCGCAGCGATGATCAGCTTCTTGCGGCCGGTGGCTTTCACCGCGTCAACCAGCGCCTTGTCTTCCCAGGAGTTCATCGAGGTGCGCTCGATCGGCTTCTGCTCTGGGTGAACAGCCAGCAACTCCGGCCAGATAAAACCGCTGAAGCTTTCGGTTTCCACCGAGGTGTAGATCGTCGGCACGTTGAAGATCTTGGCGGCCTTGGCCAGGCCGACGGTGTTGTTCTTCAGGGTCTGACGGTCGATCGACTGCACGCCGAAAGCCATTTGCGGCTGGTGGTCAATCAGGATCAGAGCGGAGTTGGTTGGGTTGAGCAGTTCACGAATAGACATGGCGCGTTCCTTTTGATGTCGATAGTTCAAATCAGTAATGGGTTAGTCGACGCGGCTTCCAGAGGCTTTGTCGTCGGCTTGGATGTCACTTTAGGGGCTAGCAAGGAAAGGGACAATTACCTAAAATAGAGAATCATTGATTCTAAAATAGGGACAATCATGGATCGCATCGAATGCATGCGCGCGTTCGTCGTCACGGTCGGCGAGAACGGCTTTGCCGCCGCTGCACGGGCAATGGATGTGCCGCGATCAAAAGTCAGCAAACAGATTCAGGCGCTGGAAGAAGCCATCGGCGTGCAACTGTTGCAACGCACCACGCGCAGCCTGCACCTGACCGAGGCAGGCGCGGAGTATTTCGACGCGGCGCGGGAAGTACTGGCCTCGCTGGACGAGGCCGAACAGCGTGCCCGTAACGGCATCGGCGAGTTACGCGGGGTGCTGCGGGTCAATGCGCCGATGTCCTTCGGGTTGCGCCGGCTGGGGCCGCTGATTCCGCTGTTTCATGAACAACACCCGAACATAGAGCTGCAACTGGTGCTCAGCGATCAGCAGGTTGACCCGGTGCGCGGTGGTTTCGACGTGACCATCCGCATCGCCAGCATGCCGGACTCGACAATGATTGCCCGGCAACTGGCGCCGGCCCCGCGAATCATGGTCGCCTCACCTGCGTATCTCAAACGCGCAGGCACTCCGCAGACGCCGCAGGATCTGCGCGCCCATCAATGTTTGAACTACGGGTATTTGCAAAGCGGCGTGAGTTTGCAGCTGTGCAACGGCAAGGAAACCCAACGGGTCAACGTCACGGGCCCGCTGCACGCCAACAATGGCGACTTGCTTGCCCAAGCCGCCGAGGCCGGCATGGGCATCGCGCTGTTGCCCAATTTCATTGTCGAGGATGCGCTGGCGGCTGGCCGGTTGGTGCCGGTGATGTGTGAATGGCAGGCGCCTGCGATCACGATTAACGCGGTCTATCCATCGGCACGCCGGGTGCCGCAAAAGACCCGGACATTCATCGAGTTTCTGGTGGCGCAACTGGCAGAGAAATAACACATCCTTTGTAGGAGCGAGGCTTGCCCGCGAAGGCGGTGCCTCAGCCGACATCAATGTTGCCTGGCAGGCCCCGTTCGCGGGCAAGCCTCGCTCCTACGAAGAGCGGATTGCGGTGGGTCTGATGCCCAACCGGCTGATCCACACCGCCATCAAAATCACCGATCCGCCAAAGAACAACCGCCCCAGCTCTTCATGCTGATTCCAGATCAGCAGATTGATCAGCAACCCCACCGGCACATGCAGATTGTTCATCACCGCCAGCGTCCCGCCATTCACCAGGCACGCGCCCTTGTTCCACCAGTACAACCCCAGCGCGGTCGAGACCAGGCCGAGGAACACCAGCACGCCCCATTGCAGCGGTGCTTCGGGCAGGAAGTTCTGTTTGCCGAACAACAGAAACGCCGGTAACGCCACCGCCAATGCGCCGAGATAGAAATAACCGAAGCGCCGGTAATGCGGCAGATCGCTTGGATGACGCGCCACCAGGTGCTTATAAAGCACCTGCCCGGCGGCGTAGGTGAAGTTGGCCAGTTGCAGCAGCAGGAACCCCATGAAGAAATCCGGGTTGATCCGGTCGTAGCGAATCACCGCCGCGCCGAGCACCGCCACCAGCGCCGCGACCAGGGCCCAAGGATTGAAGCGTCGGTTCAGCGCGTCTTCGATCAGCGTCACATGCAGCGGTGTGAGGATGGTGAACAGCAACACTTCCGGCACCGTCAGCACCCGGAAGCTCAGGTACAGGCAGACGTAAGTCACGCCGAACTGCAACGCACCGATCAGCAGCATGCCGCGCATGAACGCAGGCTCCACCGAGCGCCAGCGCGTCAACGGAATAAACACCAGCCCCGCCAGCAGCACGCGCACCAGCACCGCGAAGTAACTGTCGACATGACCGGCCAGGTATTCGCCGATCAGACTGAAGGAAAACGCCTGGATCAGCGTGACAAAAAGTAGATAGCCCATGCTCGCCTCGTTTTGAATGGCGGCGACGATAGCGGGTTTTGCCGACGATCGCGAGAACACACAGATCCCTGTAGGAGCGAAGCTTGCTCGCGAAGACGGTGTGTCAGCCGCTATCTCTGTTGAC
>NZ_JAGYFX010000047.1:0-49166 GCF_019946615.1 Pseudomonas sp. BF-R-01 | reverse complement strand
CGACCATAGAGCATTGGAACCACCTGATCCCATCCCGAACTCAGCAGTGAAACGATGCATCGCCGATGGTAGTGTGGGGTTTCCCCATGTGAGAGTAGGTCATCGTCAAGATTAAATTCCGAAACCCCAATTGCGAAAGCAGTTGGGGTTTTGTTTTAGTAGAAGTCACCAATTTTGCTGGCACGTTACGGCGTAACGGGCTGGTCACAGAATTTCTTGACGACCATAGAGCATTGGAACCACCTGATCCCATCCCGAACTCAGCAGTGAAACGATGCATCGCCGATGGTAGTGTGGGGTTTCCCCATGTGAGAGTAGGTCATCGTCAAGATTGAATTCCGAAACCCCTGTCTGCTAACGCAGACAGGGGTTTTGTCGTTTCGGGCTCGTTAATATCTCGATTGCCTGTCTAGGAAAAACAAAAAAGCCAGCCCCTGAACATCAAGGGCTGGCTTTTTTGTATGCCGAGTATTTAGAACTGATAGCTCACTGTGGCGGTTTTCGATCAGTTGCCCACCTGGCGCACAAATTGATCGAGCACATCGCTCAAAGGTCCGGCGGCAACGTTGTAGCGCTGGCTGCTGACTGCCGCTCCAACGTCACCCACCATCGGGTGCGGTAGCGCAGTTGCACGGGCAAGGTCTGCGGAAGGATGGCCAGCAGTTTGTCGGTGTCCTCCAACCGGAAGACACCGGACAGCCGCAAGTCGGCGATATCTGTTGCGCACGTCAGATAACCAAGGCGGTAGCGCCCGACCTCATGCAGGAAATCGCCAAGACGCATGTTGCGGGTGACGATCAGACCGTCGACCCAGGCGCCGACATCCATGGCCTGCGGTGGTGCCAAACGTGCCCGCTGATGATCAATCACATAGTTCTGACCGGCCTGCACCTGAATCGGCATGCCATCGGCAGGCAGTGGTGAATGGATCGCGACCATGCCGCTGGTCACGCTGAGCCGCGTGCAGTCCGCTTCCTGGCGAAGGATGAAACGTGCGGCGACGCCCTCATACACACCGTGGTGACTGTGCACGCGTAGCGGTCGATCCAGTGAAGATCCTTCATCGGCCCCGCCGCACGTCACGATGATTTCGCCACGGGTCAGTTTGATCCGACGCTGGTGCGCGGTGTAGTCCAGATCCACTGAGCTGGCGGTGTTCAGTTCCAGTCGCGTGCCATCCGGCAGCTGGAAACCACGGCGCTCGCCCGTAGCGGTGGCGAAATCCGCGGTCCACTGTTGCCAGCCCGTCAGATCCCTGCCCAGCCATGCTGCCGATCCCATCAACAACGCACCCGACAACAGTTTCAAGGCCTGGCGCCTGCCCAGTCCTTGAGCACTGTTTTCCAGCGTGTTGAAGGCGACGTGGGCACCGGGTACCGCATGCAGATTGTTGCTGAGTTCGGCGTGCAGCGACTGCACCCGTTGCCAGGCCAGTTCGTGCTCCTGATGTTCTGCCCGCCAGACATCGCATTGCTGGCGCAGCCTGGAATTGCTCGCGTTGTTTCGCAAGCGCAGCAGCCAGTGGATGGCTTGTTTGACCACCTGTTGATGAGGTTCGCCACGCCGACCCAGTGCCGAATTATCCACAGGCATCATGTTGGGTACCGCAGCAGGTAGCAGTGATAGAGCGAATCAGCGACATAGCGCTCCACCGAACGTTGAGAGTGAGCCCTTCGGCTGCATTAGCCCGAACGTCACAAATGATAATTACTCGCATTGTTGTCAAGGGACGGGGAATTTGCAACTGCCGCTCGAACAACCGTCATCACACCAATGCTACTCAAGCGCTCTAGCACGCCGTTCGGCGGGTATCTGACGGAAATACCGGTCATTTCGTACATGCCCCTAAGATTTATCCCGCCTGTGCCGACAGACTGGTGAGACATGCGTGCACCAAAGTAGAGCGGTCTTAGAGCCGCTTGAGCTGTACATGGAATGTTGCAACCCGGAACGCATCCCCACTTTCTGCATAGAAGCCCTATGAAATGAATCTCAAGTTCAGCCATAAAATCCTGTTGGCCGCCTCCGGCGTCGTGGTGCTGGCTTTTGCGTTGTTCACTTTGTACAACGACTATCTGCAGCGAAATACCATTCGGCAAAACCTCGAATCCTCCGTTCAACAAGCCGGCGACCTGACCGCCAGCAGCGTGCAGAACTGGATGAGCGGCCGCGTGCTGGTGCTGGAAAACCTCGCGCAAAACGTCGCTCATCAAGGCGCCAATGCCGATCTGCCGGGGCTGGTTGATCAGCCGGCCTTCACCTCCAACTTCCAGTTCACGTACGTCGGCCAGACTAATGGCGTGTTCACTCAGCGCCCTGACGCGAAGATGCCGGATGGCTACGATCCGCGTCAGCGTCCCTGGTACAAGCAAGCGGTTGTCGCTGACAAAACCATGCTGACCCCGCCTTACATGGCGGCCGTCGGTGGGTTGGTCGTGACCATCGCCATGCCGGTGAAAAAGAATGGCGAGTTGCTTGGCGTGGTCGGCGGTGACCTGAGCCTGGAAACCCTGGTGAAGATCATCAACTCGGTGGACTTCGGCGGCATTGGCCATGCGTTTCTGGTCAGTGCCGACGGCCAGGTGATCGTCAGCCCGGACAAAGACCAGGTCATGAAGAACCTGAAGGACATCTACCCCAACGCCGGCCTGCGCATCGAGAAGGGCAATCAGCAAGTCACCCTGAACAACCAGGAACGCATCCTCTCGTTCACCCCGGTCAACGGTTTGCCGAATGCTGCGTGGTACATCGGTCTGTCGATCGATAAGGACAAGGCCTACGCACCATTGAGCCAATTCCGCACCTCAGCGTTGATCGCGATGTTTATCGCTGTCACCGTCATTGCGGTGCTGCTGACCCTGCTGATCAACGTGCTGATGCGCCCGTTGACCACCATGGGTCGTGCGATGCAGGACATCGCCCAGGGCGAAGGCGACCTGACCCGACGTCTGTCCGTGGAAAGCAAAGACGAATTCGGCGAACTGGGCGGCTCCTTCAACCAGTTTGTGGAGCGAATTCACGCGTCGATTTCCGAAGTGTCCTCGGCAACCCGGCAGGTCCATGACCTGTCGCAACGGGTGATGGCTTCGTCCAACGCGTCGATCGTCGGTTCCGACGAACAAAGTGCGCGCACCAACAGCGTGGCGGCGGCAATTAACCAGTTGGGCGCCGCCACCCAGGAAATCGCCCGCAACGCCGCCGACGCTTCGCAGCATGCAAGCGGCGCGAGCGAGCAGGCCGATGACGGTCGTCAGGTGGTGGAAAAAACCATTCTGGCCATGACCGAGCTGTCGCAGAAAATCAGCCTGTCGTGCACGCAGATCGAAACCCTGAACGCGAGCACCGACAACATCGGGCACATTCTCGATGTGATCAAAGGCATCTCCCAGCAGACCAACTTGTTGGCGCTCAACGCCGCCATCGAAGCGGCACGCGCCGGTGAAGCCGGTCGTGGTTTTGCGGTGGTGGCGGACGAGGTACGCAACCTGGCGCATCGCACGCAGGAATCGGCCGAGGAGATTCACAAGATGATCACGTCGCTGCAGGTCGGCTCGCGTGAAGCGGTGACCACCATGAACGCCAGTCAGGTCTCCAGCGAAGAGAGCGTTGAAGTGGCAAACCAGGCGGGTCTGCGTCTGGTCAGCGTGACGAAGCGCATTGGCGAAATCGACGGGATGAACCAGTCGGTGGCGGCAGCGACCGAGGAGCAGACGGCGGTGGTGGAAACCCTCAACGTCGACGTTAACCAGATCAATCTGCTGAATCAGCAGAGCGTGGCCAACCTCAATGAAACGTTGAAGGATTGCGATGCATTGTCGTTGCAGGCGAATCGGTTGAAGCAGTTGGTTGATAGCTTCAAGATCTGATTCAGGTCAGATCACCGCGTTATCGTTCTTCGCGAGCAAGCTTCGCTCCTACAGGTTACTCGATACCTTGTAGGAGCGAGGCTTGCCCGCGAAGAGGACTGGCGCATCACCGAAAAAAGTGTGTCCTACGCAAACAACTTCAACACATTATTCATCGCATCATCGGCAAACCCCTGCACAAAATCCTTGAACCCCGGCAGTGCCTCGGCGCCACCCTGAGCCGGCTCGGCGATGATGGTCCATGTTGCTCGGGACTTACCTTCACCCAGCACCTCAACCGTCATCGCCGCCCACAAATTGGCCACGCCCAAGGTGTTGTAGATCGTGGTCCAGGTCATGCTCCGCGCCTGGTCATCCCGCGAATTGAGTTGCTCGACCACCAGGTTGCCGTCCTTGAAGAATTTCTTGCGCAGTGATGACACGCCTTCGCCGGTCGTCTCGATGTGCGACAACGCCGGGATGAATTGATCGAAGCCGGCAAAGTTGCCGACCACCGCCCAGACTTTTTCGGCCTGCGCCGGCACGTCCACCGAAGACACGACGAGGCAGCCTTGTGGGTTTTTGATCAGGGTATCGGGTTGCAGGTTTTTCATGGTTTTGCTCCGTTTGAGTGATTCAGATGAAGTTGATTTCTTTGAGGTAGTCGCAGCCGCGACGCAGCAGCGCCGGGGATTTTTCCGGGTAGTGCGCGCCCATCTGCCGCACGCCGGCCTGAGCGTTGTCATGGCCGATCATCGAGATGTCGCCGATGTCTTCTTCGAAGCCGTTGAGGTAAAAACCGAGCACGCCGAACAGCGCGTTGTCGCTGTCGACCCGGCCCAATTGCTGCTGCCAGTCGGAGACGCTGACCATGGAAAACTCCCGACCCGCCTCACGAAAGGACGCGACGTAATCGTCCCAACTCAGCGGCTCGGGGTTGTGCAGGTTGAACACCGCTTTTTCCGCAGAATATCGGCTGGCGTGGAAGGCGATGAAACGGGCGAGAAAGTCCACCGGCATCAGGTCGAAATTCAAAGCGAATTCCGGCACCTGGCCGAGCTGGATCGAGCCTTTGAGCATCAGCATCAAACGGTTTTTGTGCGGCTGGCAGACGCCGCTCAGGCTGTTGAAACTGATGTTGCCGGGGCGGTACAGATTGACCCGAACCCCGCGCTCCCGAGCCCTTTCCAGGATCCGTTCGCCGACCCACTTGGACAGGTTGTAGCCATTCTTGATGTAGATCGGCGGAGTCTGCGCGGCGGGCAGTTCGAGCACCCGGCCATCAGCGGAAATCGTGCTCGAAGCCGACAGCGTCGAGACGAAATTGAAGATTTTTTTACTGCGTCCTTCGCACAGGCGCAGGCACTCGAAGATTGGCTCGACGTTGTCCCGCGCCAGCGACTCGTAATCCAGCACGTGATTGACGTTGGCGGCGTTGTGCACCAGCGCGCCGTACTCGCGATCCAGGCGCTCATAAACATCCACCGCAAGCCCCAGCGAGGGCTGTGTGATGTCCGCCGAGTAAACCCGCACCCGGCTCAAATCCAGATGCTCCAGGCGGTTTTCCCGCAACGCGTGGGCGAAGCGTTCCGCCGCCGATTGTCCGCTGCCATCGCGCACCAGACACGCCACTTCGCTGGCGCCCCACGCCAACAACGCTTCGACAATATGCACACCGACAAAACTGTTGGCGCCGGTGACGATCACCTTGTGTACATCACCCATGCGACTGACGGGCAGCGGCTCGATATCCAGTTCGCGGAAGGCATCCGCCATGGCCTGTTCGCTCAGCACTTCCTCTGTGCCGGAGCCGCGCACCAGTGTCGCCAGTTTCGCGATGGTCGGCAGTTCGATGAAGCGGTTGATCGAGATGCTGCGACCGAACTCTTCACGCAGGCGCAACAGCATGCGCGACAGCAGGATCGAGTGGCCGCCCAAATTGAAGAAACTTTCGTCGGTGGAAATGTCGCTGGACGGCAACTCCAGCAGCTCGGCCCAGATCTCCAGCAGCAGCGCTTCATCGGCACTGGCCGGCAAGCGTCGCTCGGTGTTTTCGGCGATGCTGACGGGCAGCTCCAGCAGGGCCTTACGATCGACCTTGCCGTTGCTGGCAAATGGCATGCTCGCCAGTTCGGTCCAGGCGGTGGGCTGCATGTAGTCCGGCAGAAACTGGGTGGCGTGTGCTTTCAGCGCTTCACGCGCCGCGCCGGGTAGCGCTTCTTGAGGCTGGGCTAGGAACGCCAGAATCCGCCGCTGGCTGTCGATGACCACGGCCACCTGGCGGTACAGCTGACTGTCGCGCAGGCAACGTTCGATCTCCTCCGGCTCGACCCGAAAGCCGCGAATCTTTACCTGATTGTCCCGGCGGCCGCACAGCTCGATGCCAGCGTCGGTCCACTTCGCCATGTCGCCGGTGCGGTAGGCCCGCAGGTGCTCACCGCTCGGCAGGCTCACGTTCAAATAGCGCTCGGCGGTCTGTTGCGGATTGTTCAGATAGCCCAGGCAGACACCGGGCCCGACGATGTACAACTCGCCGACGGTCTGTTCGCCCACCGGCTGAAAATCCTCGTCGAGGATCAGCACCTGACTGTTGGCAATAGGCGCACCGAGGGTGCGATTGCTGTCGCCGGCGCGCAGTTGCCGCGCGGTGATCAGCACCGTCGCTTCGGTCGGGCCATAGAGGTTGTAGAGGTTGCCCTGGCGGGTGAGCTGCTCGATGACATAGGGTTCGCACACATCGCCACCGGTCATCACATGATCCAGCACCTGCAACTGCTCCAGCGGCAGAATGCTCAACAAGGCTGGTGGCAGAAACGCGTGGCTCAAGCGTTGGTGGCGGATCAGTTCCACCAGTTGCAGCGGATCACGGCGTTGATCATCGCTGGGCACGATCAGCTCGGCGCCCTGCAACAGGGTCGGGAAAATATCGATCAGCGACGAGTCGAAACTCAACGACGAAAACTGCAGCGCCCGGCTCTGCTCCGTCAGTTGCACATAGTCGGCGTACCACGCGGTGAAGTGCGCGAGGTTGGCCTGGCTGAGCAACACGCCTTTGGGATGGCCAGTGGTGCCGGAGGTGTAGAGCGCCATGCACGGCGCATCGAGGTCCGGGCGCTGGCGCATCAACGGTTGATCGAGATCCACGCTGTCGAAGGCGATCGCGCTGATGTCCAGGCTGAGCATCTCGGATGCAAGAGGATGCTCCCCGTCGTGCAGCAGCAACACGGCACCGGCATTCGACAGAATGTAGTGCTGACGTTGCAGCGGATGGCTCGGCTCCAGCGGCAGATACACCGCGCCGCTGCCGAGAATCGCCAGAATCCCCGCATACAACGCGCTGCATTTCGGCAGGCAAATGCCGATCACCCACGGCCCGTCGAGTTGTTCGAGCATTGGCTGCAAACGCTGCTGGATGGCGCGGCTGTGAGCATGCAGTTGGCGATAGCTGAGGGACGTGCCGGCAAGGTTCAGCGCCGGTCTTTCGGCGGACTGCATGAAGCGCTGTTCAAGCCGCTCGATCATCGGCACTTGCGCGAGTTGCAGCAACCGAGGATCAGCGGTGGAATTGAGCCGATGGACGAAGGCCAGGCGCTCCAGGAACCGCAGGCTTTCCAGCCGCTCGAAATGCACCGGGGTCGCTGGCTCGGCCAGTAGAAAATAGTCGGCGTCCCGCGAGAAACGACTGACCAGCAGCGCTACGTGGTCCACCAGCTCCGCCACCGCCCGCACACACAATGCCTGGCCGTTGCCCGAAGGCTCGTCGGCAATCGGCACGCGCGTGAGCAGCGTCGAACCGTGCAGGCATAGCAAGTCCAACGTCACAAGACCTGAAGTCTGCGGCTCGCCGATGCCCAGTTGCAGCGTCAGTCGCGATGTCGCGCCGAAGTCCTCAAACGGCAGGCTTGTGTCGTCGATCAGCAAATCGAACGGTCCCGCCGCAGGCTGACCAACTGCCTCAAGCCGCATCAGTGAATGACCGTGTTGTTCGAGCTCCAGCGCCAGGTCGGTCAGGGCCTGGCTCTGCCCGATGAGCAGAATGTCGAGACGTCTCATGATGTGCTCCTCGTTAAACCAGGTAGTCGCTCAGGGCTTCTTGAACGCACGGCGAATCGAGCAGCGAACTGCTGCGGAAAAACCGCACGATGTTGGCGACCAACGGGTGATGGCGGTTGATCGGGAAGGCCAGTCCCGACACTTCGCGCTTGAGTGCGGCGCGCGCGGCTTCGCTGATTTGCAAAGACTCGATCAGGCGGAAATCGAACGACTTCTGAATGTCGTTAGTCAGGTAATGGCCGATGAACACCGGCAAAATCTGCGCGATGCATTGGCGATCTTCTTCGCTTGCGGTGTGCCAGTAGATGCGCACCAGCCGCGCCCAGAAGCCGGAGTGACGACCCTCGTCGAGCAGATGGTCAGCCATCAATCCCTTGATCGATTGCTTGACCGTGTCGTCCTTGGCAAACGCCGCCACATCGCCGGTGACGGTGTTTTCGGCGATGGCTACGCAGATCAATTCCACGGCACTGCGCAGGTGTTCCGGTGCGAGTGCCACGGCGGCCGGAATCGCCCGGCTCAGTTCGATTTCATCCGGCAGGTCGATGGGTGTGATGCCCGTCATGGCGACGGTTTGCTGCATGAAATCCATCGCCACCAGCGCGTGGTAATCCTCGTCCACCACCACGGTCATGGCGTCGTACCGGCAGGCGAACGGGAAGGCCACGGCAAAGCGGTTCTTGGCGATGCTGCGCGCGGTTTTGTCGACGATCTCGGTTTCGAAAATCACCACGTCGTTGATGAATTTGTAGAGCGTCTGCACCAGGGCGAAATCCCGTTGCTCCGGGCATTCGCGCAGAAAGGTTTCGCTCAATACCAGCGGTTGGCGACTGAGCGGGTAGATCAGCTTTTCGTCGTTCTCCAGCACGCGGCGCGGTCGGGTGCGGATGGTCGCGCGGCTTTCCCAGGCGTCGGCGAAGGATTGGTAGTCGGCGGCATTCATGCGTTCACCTCCGCCAACGGCTCGCTCATGCTCAGACGCAGGCCGTCCCACAGGGCAATGCGGCTTTCCACGGCGGCGAGGGCGCTGGCGTAGACGTCTTCTTCGCGTTGCGGATCGCCATTGACCAATCGCGCGAGGAGTTTTTCCGCTGCCGGGCCGTGGTCTTCGGAATCGACTTCGATGTGCCGTTCCAGGTAGTAACGAAAGGTCGGCGCTTGCTCAATGCCGATGCCCCAATCGTCGAGAATCCGCTGGAACATCTGCGGAATCACGCTCTCACGACCGTGCAAAAATGCCGCTGCAACACTGTGGCCGGGTGCATGCAGCGCGGTGTGCAAGGTGTGGCGCACGAACTGCGCAGCGGCCGGGTCAACGTCCACGCTCTGCAATGCCACGTCATAACTCACGCCTTCTTGCTGCAGCGCCACGAAGCGTTCGATGACGGCCGTGCTGGCCCCCACTTCGCGCATCGCATCGAGGTACAACTCGAAATGGCTGTAATGGCCGTGGGCCGGACGATCATCGGACTCTTCACCAAGCACGATCTCGTTGATCAGGCGCGCCGCTTGCGGATCGCTCGGCGGCAGCCAGGGCAACTGAACGCAGGTCAGTTCCTGTTGCAGGCGCTTGGTCAGCGACATGAAATCCCATACCGCAAACACATGGGATTCCATGAAGCGTTGAAGTACCGAAAGCGAATGTATTTCAGAGAAAATCGGGTGCGCGCTAAGTTCTGCTTTCTTCTGATTAAGACGGTCTTTAGTCGATTTCATGGCGAGCCTATAAGTGGTCCGGAGTGAGGTGTGATCAATAACTAATGAGTGCTTTAAGAAGTCTGATGGCGAGCGGATGCCTCAAATGAATTGATCGGTATTAGTTGCATGTAAGTCTTATGGCTAAGGGGTTGCAGCCAGTAGCCAGTAGTGGCGGAGAAAAACTAATACACGAATAAAGTGCTGGGCAAGTTATTTTTATACTATTTTAAAGTTTAACTTTTTCGAGCGTGACAAGTTTCAATAAGACTTTTTGAATAAGTTTTATTTGGGCGTAGTTGCTCCTTTCGGCTTATATAAGTAGAAATCGAAATAAAGAGTGAATGCCTCACTCGAAGCAACTTTCTAAGGGTGATCGTTAGTGTGATTTGAGGGGTGGAAGTTGGCCGGGACGCCGATGCTTCCTTTCCCGTGGCAAGACTCCTTCCTTAGGTTCTTGATGCGGGGACTGCGCCGCTCATGCGGTGCGTCGCCCGTTTGTTATTCGTTGGCAGCCCAAGAGTGAGCGTAAATCAAGGCAGCCGCTATCACCGACGCGTCATAGGGTCAGTGCAAGGGGCGGGTTTGGCAGAAAGGATGTGCAGGCGCGGCAAGCGCGGGCGAGCAGGTCGACCTGCTCGCGCCGTTGCCGGGGTGATTTATTTCGAGGTTTTTCTGCTTTGCGCTTCGGGGCTTTCGAGATAGCGGGTGATGACCTCGACGCCTCGGTTGAGGTGATGTTCGAGCAGCTTCACCGAACGCTCGATGTCGCGGTCTTCCACCGCCCGCAGCAGCGCACGGTGATCTTCCTGGGACAGTTTGCCCAGGCCCATGGCTTCCAGGTTGAAGCGCAGGAAGCGTTCCTCTTCGTTCAGTCCGTCTTCGACCAGCCTCAAGAGCCGACGGTTAGGCGCCTTGCAATACATCGACATGTGGAACAGGCGGTTCAGCCGGCCGATTTCGGTGTAATCGTGTTCCGTTTCCAGTTCGTCGATGTAGCGGGCGGCCTGCTCGAAGTCTTCGTTGGTGAGCAAAGGGATCGACAGGCGCAGGGCTTCGGACTCCAGAAGGATGCGCAATGCGTAAGTCTCGACGGCGTCGCCCTGAACCAGTGGCGCGACCACCGCACCTTTGTGGGCGACCACGTTAAGCAGCGCATGGGCTTCGAGCTGGCGCAAGGCTTCACGGACCGGCATGCGGCTGACACCGAACAGGTCGGCCAGGTCTTGTTGGCGAAGGGCCGTGCCGCAAGGAATGCGACCATCGAGAATGGCGGCACGCAGGGTCTCTTCGATGACCGAGCGGGCCAAATGCGCGGGAATCGGCCCGTTGACCTTGATACTGCTGAGAGGGTTGGGCTTCTGTGTCACTACAACGCACCCTGAATGACTGAGATAATTTGGATCCAAGAGGACACTAGTGACTGCCTGACAGGTTGTCAAACGTACACAGGGTCACACTTCAAGTTTAGTCGGCCCGCAGTGATCTCACCGTGCCATTGTTATTTAACAGGCTAACCTTCAACATCAATCGATTCCACCTGCCCACCCTGGATGCCTCGCATTGGCGGCACGTTTCGCGATCCCTCGGACCTTGCGCTGGTTGTGCTGCGCGTTGCTGCTGGCCGGTGTCATTTCGGGCGGCCTGCACGCCGACTGGGATTTTTCCCTGATCAGCCGTCGGGCGCAGGCGTTGTACGGGCCATTGGGCGAGGGTCAGCAGCGCATCGATGCCTGGCAGCAATTGTTGGCGACGCAGAAGCAACTCAGTGAGCTGGACCAGCTCAATGTGGTCAACCAATTCTTCAACAAACAGATGCGCTATGAAGAGGACATCGACCTGTGGCACGAGGTCGATTATTGGGAAACCCCGATCGAAGCCTTGTGGAAAGGCGCCGGTGATTGCGAAGACTTCGCCATCGCCAAGTATTTCAGCCTGCGCCGCCTCGGCGTTTCCAGTGACAAGTTGCGCATTACTTACGTAAAGGCCCTGAGCCTCAATCGCGCGCACATGGTGCTGACCTACTACGCCAGCCCCGACGCCATGCCGCTGGTGCTCGACAGCCTGATCGATGCGATCAAGCCCGCCAGCCAACGTACCGATCTGTTGCCCGTCTACGCTTTCAATGCCGAAGGCTTGTGGTTGCCGGGTGCCAAGGGCAACAAGAAAGTGGGCGATACCAAGCGGTTGTCCCGTTGGCAGGATGTGTTGAAGAAAATGCAGGCGGAAGGATTCCCGGTCGAAACGATTAACTAGGAGCACGCGCTCAGATGTCTTTGTTCAAACAGCTATTGATCGCTATTTGTCTGTTCCTGGTGGTCGCCTTCACCGGCAGCTTCATGGTCAGCCTCGAGAGCTCGCGCACCCAGTACGTCAACCAGTTGCGCTCCCACGCTCAGGACGCCGCGACGGCGTTGGCGCTGTCGTTGACGCCGAACATCGATGACCCGGCGATGGTCGAGCTGCTGGTCAGCTCGATCTTCGACAGTGGTTATTACGCGAGCATCCGCGTGGTCGATCTGTCGAACGACAAGACGCTGGTCGAACGCAACGGCATCCCGGCGGTCACCAATGTGCCGGACTGGTTCATCAAACTGATCGGCCTGGAACCGGCGGGTGGCGATGCGATTGTCAGCCGTGGCTGGGAGCAGGCTGCGCGGGTCGAAGTGGTCAGCCATCCGATGTTCGCGCTGGCCAAGCTTTGGCAGAGCGCACTGGGCAGTCTCGGCTGGTTGCTGCTTTGCGGCGCGGTGAGTGCGGCGCTCGGTGCGTTGCTGTTGCGCCGGCAATTGAAACCGCTGGACTACATGGTCCAGCAATCCCACGCCATTGCCCGCCGCGAATTCCTCAGCCTGCCGGACCTGCCGCGCACACCTGAATTGCGCCGGGTGGTGCAGGCCATGAATCAGATGGTCGAGAAGCTCAAGGCGTTGTTCCAGGAGCAGGCCGAACGCAGTGAAAAACTGCGCGCCGAGTCCTATCAGGACAACCTGACCGGGTTGGCCAACCGGCGCTATTTCGAGATGCAATTGAACGCGCGGGTGAGCAATCCGGAGCAGGCGAGTTCGGGTTATTTGCTGCTGCTACGGGTCAAGGACCTCGCCGGGCTGAATCAGCGTCTGGGCGGTCAACACACCGATGATTTGTTGATAGCGGTCGGCGAGCAACTGTCCCGCGAGTGCGCCAAATACCCCGAAACGCTGAACCTTGTTACACGGATCCGCGGTGGCGAATTTGCCGTGCTGGCGCCGGGACTGCTGCGCGCAGAAGCGCTGCAACTGGCGCAAAACCTCGACAGCGCCTTGGTCACCCTGCATGCGACCGGCGCCACCGACGTGGCCGCCGTGGCCTTCATCGGGCTGGCGCCGTTTGTGTATGGCGACGCCCCGCAAGCGGTGCTCGGGCTGGCGGATCAGGCACTGGCGCAGGCTGAAGGCCAGGGCGATTCCCGGTGGGTGTGCCTGGACCGCGCAGCGTCGGCCCCTGTCGGCGATGATCATCATGCCTGGCACAGCTTGCTCGATCTGGCGCTTAGTCAGCAGCGCTTCGAGCTGTATTTCCAGCCGGTGGTGGCCAGCCAGGACACGACGCTGGTGCTGCATTACAAAGTGCTTTCGCGCTTGATCGACGAGCAGGGCCAGGCGATCCCCGCCGGCCGGTTCTTGCCGTGGCTTGAGCGTTTCGGCTGGGCCGCGCGCCTGGACCGCCTGATGTTGGAGCGGGTGCTTGAGCAGATGGCCGACCATGAAGCATCGTTGGCACTGAACCTGTCCTCGGCGACGCTGGCCAATCCGCAGGCGCTGAGTCAACTCTTCGATATTTTGCGGGCGCATTCCAGTTTGGGGTCGCGGCTGACGCTGGAAATCGGCGAGGAACAACTGCCGGAGCAAGCTGAGCTGGAAGAGCTGACACGACGGCTACGTGAACTCGGCTTCTCGTTGAGCCTGCAACACTTTGGCGGGCGCTTCAGCATGATCGGCAACCTGGCACGGCTCGGGTTGGCGTATTTGAAGATCGACGGCGTTTACATCCGCGCGATTGATCAGGAGAGCGACAAGCGTTTGTTCATCGAGGCGATTCAGCGGGCGGCGCACAGCATCGACTTGCCGTTGATTGCCGAGCGGGTCGAGACGGACGGGGAGCTGGCGGTGATCCGCGAGATGGGGATTTACGGTGTGCAGGGGCAGTTATTTGGTGAGCCCAAGCCCTGGGAGTGATCAGATCTGAAGATCGCCATCGCGAACAACCCGGTAAACACTGTAGGAGCCGGCTTGCCGGCGATGGCGTCAGCACAGAAAACGACAAAGGTTGGATCAGATCAACCCCGAATCATCCTCATCCACCAGATTACTCAACCCACCCAACGCTTCCCGGGCCTGTGACCGGTCCATCAGTTTGGCCTGTGCGGCGGCCGGCAGGTCGGTGACGCGGATCACGCCCTTATCGGTCAGCACCTGAATCAGGTCGTCGAGTACCCGGATCATGTCCAGGTCACTTTGCCTCAATTGCTTGAGTTGTTTGATTTGCTGAAGTTGTTTGTGGCTGGTCGCCATGACTTCGCTGGCAAACCAGGCTTGAAGATCGGGATGGTCGGCCGGGAGTATTTCGGTAGACCCGGCATAGGCCTCGGTTTCCACGCGCATCAGTTGGCCGTCTGCATTGCGTTGCACGTAGAACATTGAGCATCCCTCATGAATGACCCGCATAGGTCTGTCAGCAGCATAGCCAACGGAGCGGTGCCTTGATGTCAGGCCGTGGCAAAACATGCTTATGAACTAAGTAACTAATTGATTTAAAAGATATATACGAAACAACTAAACGTCTGTTCGTTAATTGCCTGGGTAAATGGTCCGCTTATTGCTCCGTTGTTACTCGTGTTCGTGATGTTGTCAGCGACTGAATGAGCCTGCCATTCGGCGCCAAAATGAGCGGTCGTTCAGGCTTGAGTGGATAATCGCGCGCCGTCCGGTCGAGCCGTTTTTTCGGTGAATGCATGCATAGATAAGCAGCCAAAAAAACAGCGCCAAGTCAAAAAAATGGCGATTAAAAAATAATTTTGATCGCGATTAAGTATTACGCTAGTGTAGTTCAAAATATTGACGATATCATTTTAGTGGCTCACCTCGACGGACCGTCACGAGCTTCGTGTTCTATCTCAGTAAGCGCCTCGGGCAGTCTATGAATCGTACAGACGATATATCGAACCTGTTCAACAGGTTCGGGGCAAGTGCGGACAGCTATCTCGAATTCGATAGCCATTTTGACTACAAAGAAAAGCCGTTGGCGCTGGTGCCGACTACGCCTGCGTCCGTGGTGATTGAAGCCCCTCAGGCCGCTATTGAGGTGGTTGAAGCCGCACCGGTCGAACGTGCGATACATGTCGAGGCTGAACTGCCGCCCGTCAAAATCCCCCAGGTTGCTGCGCCGCTTCGCCATTTACTGGCCGAGGTCGCGCTGGCGCGTCAGGCAGAAGCGCAGGCACGCAACGAAGAGGCGCTGCGCCAGGTGCTGCCTCATGGCCGTCCGAGCAAAACCAAGGCGCATGTCATCGCATTGATATCGGGCAAGGGCGGTGTTGGCAAAAGTACCCTGGCCTCGGCGCTGGCCACCCTGTTGCGGGTTGAGCACGGTCAGACGCTGGCCATCGACCTCGATCCGCAAAACGCCTTGCAGCATCACCTGGGTGCCGAGCCGGATGTGGCGGGCATGGCCAACGCCAGCCTGCAGGGTGAAAACTGGAATTCACTGCTGTTGGCCGGGCCGGCAGGCTCATTGTTGCTGCCTTATGGTGCGGTCACTGAAGATGAACGCCGGACGCTGGAACGCTATCTGGAAAACGATCGATTCTGGCTGGCCCGTCAGTTGGCGAACATGGCGCTGGGCGAAAACGACGTGGTGATTCTCGACACACCACCGGGTCGTACGGCTTACCTGGACCAGGCCTTGATGGTGGCTGATCAGGTGCTGGTGGTGGTGACCGCCGACGCCGCGTGCTTCCTGACGCTGGACCCGATGCAGCGCTTGCTCGACGAACGCAAGGCCCGGGGACAGGCCCCGCAGTGCAATTACGTGATCAATCAGTTCGACGCCTCCCGAGCGTTTTGCCGGGATATGCAAGAGGTGCTCAAGCGCCGTCTCGGTAACGATCTGCTGGGGGCCGTGGCGCTGGATCACAGCATCGGCGAGGCGTTGGCGTACGGTCAAAACCCGTTGCTGGAACCGGGCTTTTCCCCGGCCTGCCGAGACATGCGAGTCCTGAGTGACACGCTCAAGGCGCAGTTGAAGTCGATGGATATCGCGGAGTCGTGCGCTTCGTGATTACAGCCTCAGCTCCCGATACCGAAGCCCTGACGCGATCGCAGCGTTGGGCGCAGGCGCTGTCCGAACGCGTGGACAGTTTGCCCAAGGCATTGCGTCGAGCGTTGATCCTCGGCGTCACGCTGATGTGCGCGCTGATGGCTGTTTTTATCATCACAGTGCCGTTCGATCTGTATTCGCAGTGCCTCTTTGCGGCGGGTTGCTTCGCCACCGCGTTGGTACTGCGCAAGATTCCGGGGCGCCTGACGGTGATGGTGCTGATCGGTTTGTCACTGACGGCGTCCCTGCGCTATCTGTACTGGCGGCTGACGTCCACCCTCGGTTTCGAAGGCTGGCTGGACATGCTGTTTGGCTACGGCCTGGTCATGGCCGAGCTGTACGCGATGATCGTGCTGGTGTTCGGTTACATCCAGACCGCCTGGCCGCTGCGCCGCAAACCGATATTGATGAGCGGCCCGCCCAGTGAATGGCCGACGGTCGATGTGTTCATCCCGTCGTACAACGAAACACTGGATATCGTCAAAGTCACGATCTTCGCCGCTCAGGCCATCGACTGGCCTCGCGACAAGCTGCGCGTGCATGTTCTCGATGACGGGCGCCGCGAGGACTTCCGCGAGTTCTGCGGGCAGATCGGCGTCAACTACATCGTTCGTGACAACAACCGCCACGCCAAGGCAGGCAACCTCAATGAAGCGTTGAAGGTCACCAGTGGCGAGTTCGTGGCGATTTTCGACGCCGACCACGTGCCCACGCGCTCTTTCCTGCAGGTGAGTATCGGCTGGTTCCTCAAGGACCCGAAGCTGGCAATGCTGCAAACGCCGCACTTCTTTTTCTCCCCTGACCCGTTCGAAAAAAACCTCGACACCTTCCGTTCCGTGCCGAACGAAGGTGAGCTTTTCTACGGCCTCGTGCAGGACGGCAACGACCTGTGGAACGCGACGTTCTTCTGCGGTTCCTGTGCCGTCATCCGCCGTGAACCGTTGCTGGAAGTTGGTGGCGTGGCCGTCGAGACTGTGACCGAAGACGCCCACACGGCGCTCAAGCTCAACCGTGCCGGCTACAACACTGCGTACCTGGCCATTCCTCAGGCGGCGGGCCTGGCGACGGAAAGCCTGTCACGCCACATCAGCCAGCGGATTCGCTGGGCACGGGGCATGGCGCAGATTTTTCGCACCGATAACCCGCTGTTCGGCAAGGGCCTCAGCCTGGGCCAGCGTCTGTGCTACGTGAACGCGATGCTGCACTTTTTCTATGGTTTGCCGCGTCTGGCGTTCCTTACCGCGCCGCTGGCCTTTCTGATTTTCGACGCGCGGATCTACCACGCCTCGGCCTTGATGATCACCGCTTATGTGCTGCCGCACATCCTTCACGCCAGCCTGACCAACTCCAGCATTCAGGGGCGGTTCCGCCATTCGTTCTGGAACGAGGTCTACGAGACGGTACTGGCCTGGTACATCATGGGCCCGGTGCTGATGGCGCTGGTCAATCCCAAGTTCGGCGGCTTCAACGTGACCGACAAGGGCGGGATCATCGACAAGAAGTACTTCGAATGGAAGCTGGCGCGCCCCTACATCATCCTGCTGAGTTTGAACGTCGTCGGCATGATCATCGGTGTGGTGAAGCTGATGGAGGGCGCGGACGATGCGGCGACCACGATCCTGATCAACCTGGCCTGGACCGTTTACAACATCATCATCACCAGCGCCTCGGTGGCGGTGGCCAGTGAAACCCGGCAGATGCGTTCCGAGCCGCGGGTTGCGGCGGCGCTGCCGATGCGCCTGACCCGTGCCGACGGCAGTGTCATCGAAGGCACCACTCTCGATTTCTCGCAAAAAGGCCTGGGCTTCCGTTTGCCTGACGGGGTGACGGTTCCCCAGGGCGAGCGGGTACAGATCTCGCTGTTTCGCAATCAACACCTGAGCGTGTTCCCGGCGGTAATTGTGTTCAGTCGCGGCACCGTTTTGGGCGCGCAGTTCGATCAGTTGACGCTGCGCCAGCAAAGCGAACTGGTGCGCCTGACCTTCTCGCGCGCCGACACCTGGGCGTCGACCTGGGGCAGCGGTCAGGTCGACACGCCGTTGGTGGCGTTGCGTGACGTCAGTGCCATTGGCCTGCGCGGTATCTACGAACTCTTCAAGGCCACGGTCCTGGAAGCGCGGGCATGGCTGCGCAACCGTCGTCCACCCCCACCCCTCTTAGAAAACGTTCTGGACAAGTGATGAACTCGAAGTCTTTCGCTGTCGGTAACCTGCGCGGCGTTCGCCGCGCTCTGGCTCGTGCGACCTGCACCTTGCTGGCGTTGGGGAGTGGTGTCGCGGCGTTCGCCGAAACGGCGCCGGCGACCAGTGCCACGGCAGGTGCCGGCAACTACAGCCTGACGCTCAAGCAGCTGGGCCGGAACTATCCGATGACCCTGCGCGGCGTCGAGTCTGCCGACAGCGTCAACTTCGACGTGCGCGCCGATGCGATCGTGACCGGCGCGCACCTGACGTTGCAATACACCTACTCCCCTGCGCTGCTGGCCGACCTTTCGCAGATCAACGTGATGGTCAACGATGAGGTGGCTGCCAGCCTGTCATTGCCCAAGGAAAACGCCGGGGCGATGCAAAAGCAGGTGGTGGAGATTCCCGCTCACCTGATCACCGAGTTCAACCGTTTGAGCCTGCAGTTCGTCGGCCACTATTCGATGAGTTGCGAAGACCCGCAGCACTCCAGCCTGTGGGCCAGGATCAGCAACAACAGTCAGCTCGACATCCAAGTGTCGCCACTGACCTTGCCGGACGATCTGGCGATCCTGCCACTGCCGTTTTTCGACCGTCGGGATGCGCGTCAGCTGAGCTTGCCGTTTGTGTTTGCCGCTGCACCCGACAACAACACCCTGGAAGCCGCCGGCGCACTGTCGTCGTGGTTCGGCGCCCAGGCCAGCTATCGCGGCGCGGTGTTTTCCTCGCGCTTCAACCAACTGCCGGCCAGCGGCAATGCCGTGGTGCTGCTCAGTGGTCCTGATGCACTGCAACTCGGTGGTTTGACGCTGCCGGCGGCGACAGGGCCGACCCTGACGCTGATGAGCAACCCCAATGATGCGAACGGCAAATTGCTGGTGATCACCGGTCGCGACGGGGCGGAACTCAAGCGCGCCGCGACGGCGTTGGTGCTGGGCAGTCAGGCGTTGTCGGGCAGCCGCGTGGTAATCGACCATCTCGACAACGTGCAGCCACGCAAGCCGTACGATGCACCGAACTGGTTGCCCACCGATCGTCCGGTCAAGCTGGGTGAGTTGATTGCGGCCAAGCAATTGAATGTCGCCGGCTACAACCCCGGCGAGATCACCGTGCCGCTGAATTTCCCGCCAGACCTGTTCACCTGGCGCGACGAAGGCGCACCGCTGGACCTCAAATACCGCTACACCCCGCAGGAGAAATCCTCCAACTCGTCGTTCATTGTCAGCTTCAACGACGGGCTGATTCAGTCTCGCAACCTGCCGTCCCAGGACAAACTCGACAGCGGTGTGCTCAGCGCGCTGAAGACCAACGACAGCCTGGCCCGCGAAGTTCGTGTGCGCCTGCCGTTGAACTCGGTCGCCCTGCAATCGCGCCTGCAACTGCGCTACATGTTCGATTACATCAAACAGGGCGAGTGCGGCGACATCATCATCGACAACATGCGCGGCAGCGTGGACCCGGAATCGACCCTGGACCTGCGCGGCTACGACCACTTCATGGCCATGCCCAACCTCGGCGTGTTCAAGGATGCAGGCTTCCCGTTCACCCGTTTGGCCGACCTGTCGCAAACCGCCGTGGTGCTGCCGGACAACGCCGGGGCTACTGACCTGGATGCCTACCTCACGGTGCTCGGACGGTTTGGCCAGTCCACCGGTTACCCGGCCACCGGTGTACAGGTGACGCAAGCGGCGCAGGTCGCGACGGTTGCCGACAAGGATCTGCTGGTGTTGGCGTCCGGTGCCAACCAGCCGTTGCTGACCCAGTGGGCCGACCGTCTGCCGGCGGCCGGGAATGACGGCAAGCAACGTTTCGAAGTGTCCGATTTGCCCATGCGCGTACGGGATTGGTTCAGCCCCGACCCGGATGCCAACCAGCGCAAGGCGCGGCTGGCCATGGCGTTTTCCGGTGGGCAGCGCAGCACGTACCTGACCGGTTTCGAGTCGCCGCTGAAGAGCGGTCGCAGCGTCGTGGTGATTGCCAGCGACCGGCCGGAAGGCCTCACCGAAGCGACCAAAGCCTTGGTCGGTGGCGAAGAGTACACCCAGTCGATCCAGGGCAGCCTGGTGGTGGTTCGCGGCAAATCCATCGAGGCGCTGGTGGCGGACGAGCAGTACTACGTCGGCGAACTCGGGCCGTTCAAGTACGTGCAATGGATGTTGTCGCGGCATGTGGGCTGGATGTTTGCGCTGACCGGGCTGGCCATCGTGCTGCTCAGTGGTCTGGCGTACGTGTCGCTGCGTGCCCGCGCCAAACGACGTCTTGACGTGTGATGCTCGTGCCCGCCTTCGCCCATAAACGCCCGTGCCGTGCCGCCGTGATCGCGCTGTCGACGCTGCTGCTGGCATGGCTGCTGCCCGCCACCGCCCAGGCGCAACGTTGCGAGGCATCGACCTGGCCGTTGTGGCAGACGTTCGTCGAGCACTTTGTGCAACCCGACGGGCGTGTGCTGGACGCCAGCACGCCGCAACGTCACAGCTCGTCTGAAGGTCAGTCGTACGCCATGTTCTTCGCTCTGGTGGCGAATGATCGGGTCACCTTCGACAAGCTGTGGCGCTGGAGTCAGGACAACCTCGCCCAGGGCGATATCAAGAACAATCTGCCGGGTTGGTTCTGGGGCCTGGACGAGCAGGGCCAATGGCGCCTGCTGGACAGCAATTCGGCGTCAGACGCCGATCTCTGGTTCGCCTACGCGTTGCTCGAAGCCGGGAGGCTTTGGCAGAGCGACGCCTACACCCAGGCGGCGCGCCAGATCCTGCACAACGTTGTCACCCAGGAGGTCGAGGACCTGCCGGGGCTGGGCAAAATGCTGATGCCGGGAAAATTCGGATTTATCAAACCCGACCTCAACAAGCCTGAGCTGTGGCAGCTCAACCCCAGTTACCTGCCGATTCCGGTGCTGCGCCGATTCGCCGATATCGATCGCAACGGACCGTGGGCGGAAATCGCCACGAACACCGCGACCCTGATCAAGGCCGTCAGCTACAAAGGCTTCGTTGCCGATTGGGTCAGTTATCGCCGCACCGGGCCGGGCAAGGGCGAGTTCATCGTCGACCCGGTCAAGGGTGAATTGGGCAGTTACGATGCGATCCGCACGTACCTGTGGGCGGGCGTAATGCCCGTCAAGGACCCGCTGCGCAAACCGCTGCTCGGCAGCCTGGGCGGCATGCTCGCCGCCACGCTCGCCGACGGTGTGCCGCCGGAGAAAGTCCAGGTGCTCAGCGGTCAGCGCAGCGGTGCCGGCCCGTTCGGTTTTTCCGCCGCGCTGCTGCCGTATTTCAAAGCGCTGGGCAATGCGTCGCTGCAACAGCAACAGGCCTTGCGCGTGCAGCAACTGATGGCCCAGACCCTGACCGCCGAAGCGGTCCAGGCAAAGCAGCCACCCTATTACTTTTTTGTACTGAGCCTGTTTTCGCTGGGCTACATGGACAACCGCTACCACTTCCTCGATCACGGGAAGTTGCAACCGATGTGGGAGAAGCAATGCCAGCGCGCCGTCACGCCATAGCCTTCGGGGTTTTCGCCGCCCTGATCCACAGCAGCAGCTTTGCCGCGCTCAATGGCGCCGGCAAGGCGCTGCTGCAACAGGGGCAATACTGGCAGGCACAAGGTGACCAGGTCCGGGCCACCGAAGCCTGGAAAAAACTGCTGCTGATCGATCCGCAGCAAGCCGATGCGATTTACGGTCTGGGCTTGCTGGAGCTCAAGGCCAACCGTCCTGCTGGCGCCAATCGCTACCTGGATCAGCTCAAGCAATCCCATCCCGGTGAATCGCAAACGTTGCTGCTGGAACAGGCCATCGCCTTGCAGAGCGGCAACAACCTCGATCAGTTGGAGCAGGCGCGCCTGCTGGCAACGGCGGGCGAGCTGGACAAGGCCATGCCGATTTATCGGCAGATTTTCGCGGGCAAGGCACCTCAAGGGGAGCTGGGCCTGGAGTTCTACAACTACCTCGGTTACTCGACCGGCGGCTGGACCGAGTCGCGCCAGGGCCTGGAGCGTTTGCTGCAACAAAGCCCGGACAACGCCAAGGTCAAACTGGTGTTGGCCAAGCTGCTGCTGCGCAACGAGGCGACCCGTACCGACGGTATTCGTCGCTTGGGTCAGCTGTCGACCCTGCCCGAGCTGGGTGGTGAGGCTACCGAAAGTTGGCGCGAGGGTCTGGTGTGGCTGGGTTCGCCACGAGCGGCGGAGATCCCGTTGTTTGAGGAGTACCTCAAGGCCAATCCGGATGACGCCGAGATTCGCACGCAAATGAACAGCCGTGGCACGGCTGCCGTGGCTGCCCAGCAGAATCCGAACCTGGCACGCGGTTTCAAGGCGCTTCAGGACAACCAGCTGAATGTCGCCGAGCAAGCCTTTCTGGCACGACTCAAAGAACAAGCGCAGGACGCCGACGCGTTGGGCGGTCTGGGGATCGTTCGTCAGCGTCAGGGCCGCTTGAGCGACGCCAATGAACTGCTCAAGCGTGCCGCCGGCCGTGGCGGCAACCCGCGCTGGCAAGCGGCGCTGGAGAGCAATCGCTACTGGGATCTGCTGGGCCAGGCTGACAAAGCCAAATCCGACCATGACCTGGTGCGGGCGCGCAGCCTGTTGCAACAGGCCATCGCCAGTAAGCCGCGACAAGTCGAAGGCTATGTCGCTTTGGGTGGTGTGCAAGCGGAGCAGAACCAGTTGGACAATGCCGAGGCGAGCTATCGTCAGGCACTGACCCTGGACAATGACAACCCTGCGGCCCTGCTGGGGCTGATCACCGTGCTGGCGCAAAACGGTCAGGCCAGCCAAGGGTTGCGAATGATCGAAGGGCTGAACCCGGCCCAGCAAAAACGCCTTGGCGATTTGCGGCCATTGCGTGCCGCCGTCGCGGTCGGCCAGGCGAAAAATGCCGAGCGCAGCGGCGACCTGAACGGCGCGATTGCCGCGCAACAGGAAGCGCTGCGCAACGATCCGCAGAATGTCTGGACGCGTTATGACCTGGCGCGCCTGTACGTGCAAGCGAAGGCCCCGGACAAAGCCCGGCAGACCATGGCAGAACTACTGAAAGCCGATCCGCAGCGCGTTGATGCGCTGTACGTCAGCGCATTGCTGTCGAGCCAGTTGGGTGAATGGTCGAACGCGCAAAGCACGCTCGAGCGCATCCCGGTGAGCCAGCGCAGCACGGCGATGCAACAACTGGCCAACGAGGTTCAGGTGCAATCCCTGGCCAGCCAGGCCTCGACCCTGGCCAAACAAGGTGACCGCAGCCAAGCCATCACGTTGCTGCGTCGTGCCGAACTGGCGGCCAACGGCAAACCCGAATCATTGGGCATGCTGGCCTCGGCGTACGTCGATGCCGGTGATACCGAACACGCGTTGTCGATGCTGCGCAACGCCATGGCACAAAGCAGCACACCGTCGGCGTCGCTGCGCCTGGCGTACGCCGGCGTGCTGCTGAAGACCGGTGACGACGTGCAGGTCAATCAGATCCTGCACGAGTTGCAGAGCCAGCCATTGGCGGCGGCGGATCAGCGCAGCTACGACCAACTGTTGTACCTCTACACCGTGCGTCAGGCCGATCTGTTGCGGGAAAAGGGCGACCTCGTGGCTGCCTACGACACGCTCGCGCCGGCCCTGGCTCAGCGCCCGAACGACCCCTTGGCGGTTGGAGCGCTGGCACGCATGTACCTGGCCAACAACAACGCCAAAAAAGCCATCGAGCTATATCAACCGTTGCTCGACCAGGCACCGAATGATCCGCAGTTGCAGATCGGCATGGCCCAGGCCTTGAATCAGTCCGGCGATTATCGCGGCGCCGAGAAAGCCATGGACAAGGCGCTGGAACTGGCGCCGAACGATGCGCCGATTCTCGCCACCGCCGCCAGTCTGTATCGCGCCCAAGGCAAGAACGCCAAGGCCGCGCAGCTGTATGCGCGCGCCTTGGCACTGCAAGCGCCGAGCAAGGAAGACGCCAATCCGTTTGCCGGGACCGTGGCTGCCAACCCGTTCGTGGGCAAGGCCGGCCAGCGCAGTCAATCGCGGCTGGCCGAGGCTACGCTGTCGCAAATTCCGGCGCCTGCACAGGTGCAAGTTGCGCAGGCGGCGGATGAGGCCGAGCCGGCCCTATCGAATGCCCTGGCGAGCAATGGCAGCGCTGGCGCTTACGCTGTGCAACCCGCGCGGGCCCCAGCCAAGCCGACGGACCCGCAGGCAGAAGCCCGCCAGGCGATGCAAAGTGCGCTGGACCAGATTGATCAGGAACGCAGCCCGCGTGTCACTCAAGGCGTGACCATCCGCAGCAATGACAGCGAGTCGGGTTTGAGCAAAATCACCGACGTCGAAACGCCGCTGGAAATCAGTGTGCCGCTGGGTGATGACCGTCTGGCTCTGCGCGTTACGCCGGTGTCGCTGAACGCCGGTGGCATCAGTGATCCTGCGAAGTCGCGCTTCGGTGGTTTCAATGAGCAGCAGATGGCCGCGTTGCAAGCCCAGTTGGCGAACAACACGAACCCGGTCCAGACCGATTTTCTGCGTAATCAGATCAGCGGCCCGATCGGGCGCCAAAAGGACACGGGTGTCGGCCTGGCCGTGGCTTACGAGAACCCGTCGCTGGGGCTGAAAACCGATCTTGGCGCAAGCCCCATGGGTTTCCTCTACAGCACCGTGGTCGGTGGTATCAGCATTGATCGCTCGTTCACCGAAGGCAGCGATTTCCGCTACGGCCTGAGCCTGTCGCGGCGCCCGGTGACCGACAGCCTGGTGTCTTTCGCCGGTGCGCGAGACGCCCGTAGTGGCCTGGAATGGGGCGGCGTCACCGCCAATGGCGGGCGTTTGCAGCTCAGCTATGACAATGGCGATTACGGCGTCTATGGCTACGGTGGCCTGCACAAACTGGTGGGTAACCACGTCGAATCCAACAGCCGGGCCGAGGCCGGCACCGGTGTCTACTGGTATTTGCTCAATGACGACAGCCGTCAACTGACCGCCGGCCTGAGCCTCACCGGCATCAGCTACGACAAGAACCAGGGCAACTTCACCTACGGCAACGGCGGTTACTTCAGCCCGCAAAACTTCTTTTCCATCGGCGTGCCGATTGGCTGGTCGCAACGCACCGATCGCTTGAGTTACTCGATCAAGGGCTCGGTCGGCGTACAGCACATCGAGCAGGATGCGACGCCGTACTTCCCGAACGACAACGACATGCAGAGCGTGCTGAGTCAGGTCTCGCAGCAGTACGCCACGGCCGGGATCATTGTGCCGACCCAGTACTCGGGACAGAACAAGACAGGCGTCGGCTACAACCTGAATGCAGCCGCCGAGTACCGTTTTGGCGACAACGTCTTCCTGGGCGGCAGCTTCGGCCTGGACAACGCCCAGGACTACAAGCAATTCACCGGTGGTTTGTACCTGCGGTACATGTTTGAAGACTTCACCGGTCGCATGGCGATGCCGGTCAGCCCTTACCGTTCCCCTTATTCGAATTAAGCAGCAGGAGTTTGCACCGTGGCAGTATCGATTCTGGCAGGCATGACCATTTTGATGATTGGCGACAGCCACCTGGCAACGCCTGACTATCTGATTTCCTCCCTGCACGACAGCCTGGTTGCCCAGGGTGCGACCGTGCATACCTTGGGTATTTGCGGTGCCAACGCCGGTGACTGGCTCAAAGCCACGCCGGGCACCTGCGGTGGTGCCGAGCGTCGTGGCACGGAAAAAACCGTGGTGCTGGGCGGCAAAGCAGCGACCTTGCCGATCAGCCAGTTGCTGGCCACTGACAAACCGGACCTGGTGCTGATTGTCATGGGCGACACCATGGCCAGCTACACCAAACCGGCGTTCCCGAAAGCCTGGCTGTGGCAGCAGACCACTGCGCTGACCAAGGAAATCGCGGCCAACGGCACCCGTTGCGCGTGGGTCGGCCCGAACTGGGGCACCGAAGGCGGCAAGTACGGCAAGACGTTTGCCCGGGTCGAGATGACCTCCAAGTTCCTCGCCGCCAACGTGGCGCCGTGCAGCTACATCGACTCGCTGCAGTTCTCCAAGCCGGGCCAATGGGCCACGGTGGACGGTCAGCATTTGACCGCGCCGGGCTACAAAACCTGGAGTGCTGACATCAGCAAGGCTCTGCTGGAAGCCCCGGCCGTCAAGGAAGCCAAGAAATGATCAAGCTGTTCGCGGCGCTCGCGGCCGTCCCGGTGTTGTCGATCACTACGCTGGCCCACGCCGAAGTGGCGTTGTACCCCACCGGCCCGGCCGAAGATTCGGCGTTCATCCGCTTCGTCAACACCGGCACCGCGCCGCTGGACGTGATCGCTCAGGCCGGCCAACCGCCGCTGCGTCTTGAAGTGGCCGCACCGGTATCGTTGTTTTTCCCGGTGCAGGCCAGCAGTCCGATCAAGGGCAGCCTGGTCAGCGGTGCGCAAAAACTGGCCATGGATTTGAAAGTCGAACCCGGTGAATTCGCGACCGTGCTGGTGTTGCCGGACGGTGCAGGCATCAAGCAAGTGGCGGTGCGCGAGCAGCCGGATGACTTCAACGGCCTGAAAGCGTCGCTGGCGTTCTTCAACGTCGACGCTTCGTGCGCCGACGCCAGTCTGCGTCCTGCCGGGCGTACCGCCGACCTGTTCAAAGCGGTGCCGGTCGACAGCTTGCAACGTCGCTCGATCAACCCGGTGAGCCTGTCGGTGCAACTGGTGTGCGCCAACGCCAACGTCGGCGGGCCGCTGGATCTGGGGGAACTCAAAGCGGGTGAGCGCTACAGCGTGCTGCTGGTGCCGTCGGCCGCAGGACCGCGTCTGTTGAACGCCACGGACTCGTTGTCCCACTGATCGGATCTCTGCGCCGCCATGGTCTTCGCCTCATTAGAGTTCCTGACATTGTTTTTGCCAGCGTTTCTGCTGGTTTACGCATTGGGCCGACCGGCCTGGCGCAATGTCATTCTGTTGCTCGGCAGTTGGCTGTTCTACGGCTGGCTGAGCCCGTTGTTCCTGACGCTGCATATCGTGCTGACGATTGTGGCGTGGGTGGGCGGCCTGCTGGTGGCCCGCGCACCGGACGGCTCCCGTGGGCGAGTGCGGCTGTTGATCGCGTTGATCGTGTTCAACACGGCGGTGTTGTGCTGGTACAAATACGCCAACATCCTCGCCGGGACCTGGAGTGAGCTGATCACCTATTACGGGGCGATGCCGCTGGAATGGCAGCGGGTGGCGCTGCCGGCGGGCCTGTCGTTCATCGTGCTGCAGGCGATTTCCTATCTGGTGGACGTGCATCGGCATACCGTGCCGGTGGAGCGCAGTTTCATCAATTACGCCACGTACATTTCCATGTTCGGCCACTCCATTGCTGGCCCGATCATTCGTTATGACTGGGTGCGCCGAGAGCTGACGCAACGGTATTTCAGCTGGCGGAATTTCTCCCTCGGTGCGCGTCGATTCATGATCGGCATGTGCATGAAGGTGCTGGTGGCCGACACGCTGTCGCCGCTGGTGGATGTCGCGTTCCACCTGGAAAACCCGTCCTTTGTCGACGCCTGGATTGGCTGTCTGGCCTACTCGCTGCAACTGTTTTTCGACTTCGCCGGCTACAGCGCCATGGCCATCGGCCTGGGCCTGATGCTGGGCTTTCACTTTCCGGAAAACTTCAACCGGCCGTACCTGGCCAGCAGCATCCAGGACTTCTGGCGGCGCTGGCATTTGTCGCTGTCGAGCTGGCTGCGCGATTACCTGTACATCGCCCTTGGCGGTAACCGCAACGGTGCGTGGAAGACTTATCGCAACCTGTTCCTGACCATGGCCATCGCCGGTTTGTGGCACGGCGGCGACAGCTGGAATTACCTGTTGTGGGGTTCGGCGCACGGGGTCGCATTGTGCGTTGATCGCCTCTGGTCCCGTTCCCGATTGCCAAACATTCCACCGTTGCTCTCGCACAGCCTGACGCTGTTGTTCGTGTTCCTCGCCTGGACGCTGTTCCGCGCGCCGGATTTCCATTCGGCGATGACAATGTATGCCGGGCAGTTTGGCCTGCATGGCTTTGCGTTGGGTGATGCGCTGGCGGTGACCCTGCGCCCGGTGCATGGGCTGGCAGCGCTGCTCGGCGTGGTGTGCATCCTCGCGCCGCTCCTGCAAAGCCGTGTCGAGCAGCGGTTCGCCCGTCACGCCTTTTTCGTTCCGGTCACGGCTCTGTGGCCGGTGGCGGGGTTCCTGCTTTCGTTTGCGTTGATCGCAAGCCGTGAAGCCGTACCCTTTCTGTACTTTCAGTTCTGATGACCGCGCCTATGACTTCTTCGTCTCCCGCACCGGCTCAACCCTGCGAACGTACCGCCCGCATCAGCAAGCTGTCGGGCGTCGTGTTCGTGGCTTTTCTGGCGCTGGGTTTCGCCTCTTGCGCCTGGCTGCTGGCGAGCGGCAAAGTCGAGTTCGTGCCGCCCAAACTCACGCGTCAGGCCGCACTGGAAGGCGACATCACCCACAAGATCGCCAAGCAGTTGTCGCAGGCGTCAGTGCCTGAGCAAGCGGCGAATCTGGAGCGCGGCGCAAGCTGGCTGGCGCTGCACGATACCGGCCCGCGTGTGCGCTCGGGGTGTGCCGGCTGGTTGTTCCTGACCGATGAGATACGCATCAACCGTCACGCCGGCGCCAATGCCGATACCAAGGCCGGCGTGGTGCGTGAACTTCAGCAACGCCTCGCCAAACACGGCGTCACGTTGCTGGTGGCGGTGGTGCCGGACAAGAGCCGTATCGCCCAGGCGCAATTGTGCGACCTGCGTCGCCCGGCGATGTTGCAGGACCGCGCTGTGGCGTGGGTCGATGGGCTGAACAAGGTCGGTGTCGCTGCTGTGGACCTGGCGCCGAGCCTACAACCGTTGGGCGCTGACGCGTACCTGCGCACGGACACCCACTGGAGCGAAACAGGCGCTGCCGTTGCGGCCAAAGCCTTGGCCGAGCAGGTGCGGCGCATGGGCATCAGCGCGACGCCGCACAAAGATTTCGAGGCGCAGGTGCAAGAACCGGCACGCCGTCCGGGCGACCTGGTCAGGCTTGCCGGTCTGGAATGGCTGCCGGTGACCCTGCAACCGGCCCCGGAAACCGTGGCGGCCACCCGGATCAGCGAGAAAGCGGCCGCAGCGCAAAGCGGCGGCGATAACCTCGACGACCTGTTTGGCGATGACAACCTGCCGAACGTGGCGCTGATCGGAACCTCGTTCTCGCGCAACTCCAACTTCGCGGGATTCCTGCAGCAGGCGCTGGGTGCATCGATCGGCAATTTCGCCAAGGACGGGGGCGAGTTTTCCGGTGGCGCCAACGGCTACTTCAACAACCCGGCGTTCAAACAGACGCCGCCCAAGCTGATCATCTGGGAAATCCCCGAGCGGGATTTGCAGACGCCCTACAGTGAAGTGATCGATTGGGCGAAGTGAGGTGGGGCTGATGGCCTCTTCGCGAGCAAGCCCGCTCCCACAGTTAACCGAGTAGTCCTGACGGACACGGTCAAGGTGGGAGCGGGCTTGCTCGCGAAGGCTGCCTGACAGACAACACAATTCAAAAGCCATATCGTTATTCTCTAACGGTATTTATATTTCAATTCTTATATCTATAAAGTCACTCGCCTGCGTACCTGCCGACCAATCGGCGCGCCGCACGAAACGAACCAACACGGGACCTCCGTGAGTTTCTGATCGACGCGCGCGCCCTTGAGCGTGCCGTGCGTGGGAGTGATTTATGTCTGTCGTCTCTGCAACTCAAAGCATCGCACCGCAAACCTTCGAGATTCGCCCGTTCAGCGGTGCTGTCGGAGCCGAAATCATCGGCCTGGACCTGTCCCGCCCGATCAATGATCAGGACTTCGCCCGCATCCATCGCGCGCACCTGGATCATCACGTCGTGGTGTTCCGCGACCAACGCATTACCCCCGAACAGCACATCGACTTCAGCCGCCGTTTTGGCGTGTTGCAGATCCACGTGCTCAAGCAGTTCTTGCTGACCGGGCACCCGGAAATCCTCATCGTTTCCAACATCATCGAAAACGACCAATCCATCGGCCTCGGTGACGCCGGCAAGTTCTGGCACTCCGACCTGTCCTATAAAGAATTGCCGAGCCTGGGCTCGATGCTGCACGCCCAGGAATTGCCGTCCGAGGGCGGCGACACCTTGTTCGCCGACATGCACAAAGCCTGGGACAACCTGCCTGAAGCGTTGCGCAAAGCGGTCGAAGGTCGCTCGGCGGCGCACTCGTACACGGCGCGCTACAGCGAGACCAAATTCGAAGGCAACTGGCGTCCGACCCTGACGCCGGAGCAACTGGCCCAGGTTGCCGAAGTCGTCCACCCCATCGTGCGCACGCACCCGGAAAACGGTCGCAAGGCGTTGTTCGTCAGCGAAGGTTTCACCACCCGCATTGTTGGTTTGCCGGACGACGAGAGCAAGCAACTGCTCGACGAGCTCTACGCCCACAGCGTGCTGCCGCACAACATCTACCGCCATCAATGGCAGCCCCATGACCTGGTGTTCTGGGACAACCGTTCGCTGATCCACCTCGCCGCCGGATGCCCAAGCCATCTGCGCCGCAAGTTGTATCGCACCACCATTCAGGGCGACGCGCCTTTCTGATTTGTCGGAGATTGAATCATGTCCAAACGTCTTCCCTTTGCACCGTTGGCTGCGGCTATCGGCCTGGGTTTCAGCCTGATCGCCGGCAGCCTGGTGGCGCCGACTGTGGCTCACGCCGAGGGTGAAATCCGCATCGCCGAACAGTTCGGCATCGTTTACCTGTTGCTCAACGTGGTGCGCGATCAGAACCTGATCGAAAAGTACGGCAAGCAGGAAGGCATCGACATCAAGGTCGACTGGACTCAGCTGTCCGGCGGCGCGGCGGTCAACGACGCGTTGCTTTCCGGTTCGATTGATATCGCCGGTGCTGGCGTCGGTCCGCTGCTGACCATCTGGGACCGCACCCACGGCAAGCAGAACGTCAAAGCCGTGGCTTCCCTCGGCAACTTCCCGTACTACCTGGTGAGCAACAATCCGAAGGTCAAAACCATCGCCGACTTCACCGAGCAGGACCGCATCGCGGTGCCGGCCGTGGGCGTGTCGGTGCAGTCGCGCTTCCTGCAATACGCGGCCGCCAAGCAATGGGGCGACAAGGAATTCAATCGTCTCGACAAGTACACCATCGCCGTTCCGCACCCGGACGCCACGGCCGCGCTGATTGCCGGCGGCACCGAGTTGACCGGGCATTTCTCCAACCCGCCATTCCAGGATCAGGCGCTGGCCAACCCCAACGTCCATGTGGTGTTGAACACCTATGACCTGCTCGGCCCAAACTCGCCGACGGTGCTGTTCGCCACCGAGAAATTCCGCAACGAGAACCCGAAAACCTACAAGGCCTTCGTCGAGGCGCTGACCGAAGCGGCGCAATTTGCCCAGAACGATAAAGGCGCTGCAGCCGATACCTACATCCGCGTGACCAAGGCGAAAATCGATCGCGCCGCGCTGCTGAAAATCATCGATAACCCGCAGTTCGAATTCAGTGTCACGCCGAAAAATACCTACCCACTGGCCGAGTTCCTCTACCGCGTCGGCGCGATCAAAAACAAACCGGATTCATGGAAGGATTACTTCTTCCAGGACACCAAACCGCTGCAAGGGAGCTGACCGACATGAACGCCCATTTGCAAGGCCACACGGTCAGCAAACCGAACGTCGCAGCCCAGGCGCTGCTGTCGGTCGACAACGTCAGCCTCGAATACCGCACGCCGCAGCGTGTGGTTCGAGCGACCCACCAAGTCAGTTTTGAAATCGACCCGGCGGACCGCTTTGTGCTGCTCGGTCCTTCCGGTTGCGGCAAATCCACATTGCTCAAGGCGGTCGCCGGGTTCATTCAGCCCGTTGAAGGCGAGATTCGCCTGCAAGGGCAAACCGTCCATGCCCCGGGGCCCGACCGGATCGTGGTGTTCCAGGAATTCGATCAGCTGCCGCCGTGGAAAACCGTCAAACAGAACGTGATGTTTCCGCTGCTGGCGTCGAAAACCCTCAAGCGCCAGGAGGCTGAAGAACGGGCGCTGCACTATCTGGACAAGGTCGGACTGGCGGCATTTGCCGATGCCTATCCGCACACCTTGTCTGGCGGCATGAAGGCACGCGTTGCCATCGCGCGGGCATTGGCGATGCAGCCGAAAATCCTCCTGATGGACGAACCCTTCGCTGCCCTCGACGCCCTCACGCGTCGCAAGATGCAGGAAGAATTGTTGCTGCTGTGGGAAGAGGTGCGTTTCACGTTGCTGTTCGTCACGCACTCCATCGAAGAAGCGCTGGTGGTGGGCAATCGCATCCTGCTGCTGTCGCCGCATCCCGGTCGGGTACGGGCGGAAGTCCACAGCCATCAGTACGATTTGCACAGTCTCGGCGGCGTGGCGTTTCAGGAGTCGGCGCGGCGGATTCATCGGTTGTTGTTCGATGAAGGCCAGTCACCGGAAACCGAGCGCGAGCTGGATTTTTCCAACATTCGCATCGCTTACTGAGCCATTGAGAGGAGTGCCCGATGAGCCAGTTATCATCTGCGCGTGAAGAGTTCGAAACCGTTTTGCAGCCGCTGACCAGCGTCCCGCTGGAGCGTGAGTTGCCCCTGGGTCAACGCCTGTGGCAGCAGGGCTGGATTCGCAAAAGCCTGATCCTGATTTTGCTCGCTGTGCTGTGGGAGGTGGTTGCCCGCATTCAGAACAACGACCTGCTGCTGCCGAGTTTTCTGCAAACCGCCAGTGCGTTGTATGGCGGGCTGCTCAGCGGCGAGTTGCTGGGCAAAGTGTGGATTTCGCTGGTGGTGCTGCTGAAGGGGTATTTGATCGGCATCGTCCTGGCGTTTGCCCTGACCACCTTGGCGGTGTCCACACAGTTCGGTCGCGATCTGCTGAGTACGCTGACCTCGATGTTCAACCCGCTACCGGCCATTGCGCTGCTGCCGTTGGCGCTGCTGTGGTTTGGGTTGGGGCAGAACAGCCTGATTTTCGTGCTGGTGCATTCGGTGCTCTGGGCGTTGGCGTTGAACACCTACGCGGGGTTCCTGGGTGTCTCGGAAACCTTGCGCATGGCCGGGCGAAATTACGGTTTGAAGGGCATGCGTTTCGTGTTGTTCATCCTGATTCCGGCGGCGCTGCCGTCGATTCTCGCCGGGCTGAAAATCGGCTGGGCCTTTGCCTGGCGCACGCTGATCGCTGCTGAGTTGGTGTTTGGTGCCACCAGCGGCAAGGGCGGTTTGGGCTGGTACATCTTTCAGAATCGCAATGAGCTGTACACCGATAAGGTGTTTGCCGGGTTGGCGGTGGTGATTTTGATCGGGTTGCTGGTGGAGAACCTGGTGTTTGATTCGCTGGAGCGGGTGACGGTGAAGCGGTGGGGGATGCAGCGCTAGATTTTTGTTGCCTGATCGGGCCCCATCGCGAGCAGGCTCGCTCCCACAGGGGATCTCCAGTGGAAGCAGATTTTGTACACAACGAAAAACCAATGTGGGAGCGAGCCTGCTCGCGATGGGGCCAGACCTGCCAAAACAAAAAATGGAAGATGTTTGCTAGCATTGCGTCCAGGTCAATCCAGCCAGGCCAAGAGTGCTCAGCATGCAACTCCCGGACATGAATCTTCTGGTCGCCCTCGACGCCTTGCTCGACGAAGGCAGTGTGGTGGGCGCCGCGCGCCGCATGAACCTCAGCCCGGCGGCCATGAGCCGCACGCTCACACGAATCCGCGAAGCCATCGGCGATCCGATTCTGGTGCGCGCCGGCCGCGGCCTGGTGCCGACGCCCAAGGCTTTGGCGTTGCGCGAGCAGGTGCGGGAGGTGGTGGAACAGGCCGCGTTGTTGTTCCGTTCCGCCGATGACGTGGAGCTGGGCAGTTTGCGCCGACGCTTCAGCATTCGCGCCAACGATTTCTTTGTCGGTGTCTACGGCGGCAAGCTGTTCGACACCATGGAGCGTCAGGCGCCGCACTGCGAATTGCGCTTCGTTCCGGAGGGCGATGGGGATGACGAAGCGTTGCGTGAAGGGCGCATCGATCTGAGCGTCAGCAACAATCGGCCGCTGATGCCGGAAGTGAAGGTCCAGAACCTGTTTTCCACCCATTTTGTCGGCCTGGTGCGCGAAGACCATCCGCTGTTCGACGAAGAAATCACCGCCGAGCGTTTTGCCGGGTTTTCTCACATCAGCATGTCCCGGCGCGGGATTGCTCGCGGCCCGATCGATACCGCGCTCAATGCCTTGGGCCTGGAGCGGCGAGTGGCGGTGATCGCGCCGAGTTTCCATGCGGCGATGTTTGCCTTGCCTGATTCCGATCTGATTCTGCCGGTGCCCAAGGAAGCGCTGCTGAGCGTGCGGCGGCTGGGCTTGAAATTGCGCTCGTTCACCCTGCCGATCCCGTTGCCGACCCTCATGCTGACCCAGGCCTGGCACCCGCGTTTCGACAAAGACCCGGCGCATCGCTGGATGCGTGAAACACTCAAGGAGTGCTGCGACGCGACATGGCTGGCCGCGCAACCCACGTCAGACTGAACACGGACCCCTGTAGGAGCCGGCTTGCCGGCGATAGCGATTTTTCATTCAACATCTTCATTGACTGATACACCGCTATCGCCAGCAAGCCGGCTCCTACAGGGTTTTGTATTGCTGCGTGGAACGCACTTATAACCTGCCGATAAGTTGATTTTCGTCAGGTCCCGCGCTTCTTAAAATGCTCCGACATTCACATCCCGGAGCTTGCAGTAATGACTTCCCTCACGGCCCCGGCACCTCTCGCCGTGGCCAGTCCAACGGTCGCCGTGACGCCACCGGTCTTCGGTCCGCGAATCATCATTGGTCTGGTGGGTGTGTTGCTGGCGGTGCTGGTGTCGGGCCTCAACGAGATGGTGACCAAGGTCGCCCTCGCCGACATTCGCGGCGCATTGGCCATCGGCTATGACGAAGGTACCTGGCTGGTCGCCAGTTACACCGCGACCTCGGTGGCTGCGATGGCGTTCGCGCCTTGGTGCTCGGTGACGTTCTCGTTGCGGCGCTTCACCCTCTGCGCGATCAGCGTGTTCACGTTGTTGGGCGTGCTGTGTCCGTTCGCCCCGAACTACGAAAGCCTGCTGCTCATGCGCACCTTGCAAGGCCTGGCGGGTGGTGCCTTGCCGCCGATGTTGATGACCGTCGCCCTGCGTTTTTTACCGGCCAACGTGAAGCTCTACGGTCTTGCCGGGTATGCCCTCACGGCCACCTTCGGTCCGGGGCTCGGCACGCCACTGGCCGGGTTGTGGACCGAGCATGTCGGCTGGCAGTGGACGTTCTGGCAAATCATCGCGCCGTGCCTGCTCGCCATGGCAGCGGTGGCCTACGGTTTACCCCAGGATCCGCTGCGCCTTGAGCGTTTCAAGCAGTTCAACTGGCGCGGATTGCTGTTGGGTTTTCCGGCGATCTGCATGCTGGTGATCGGCATTCTGCAGGGCAATCGGCTGGACTGGTTCGAATCGACCCTGATCTGCGGATTGCTCGGCGGCGGGCTGGTGTTGCTGGTGCTGTTCCTGATCAACGAATGGTCGCAGCCGACACCTTTTTTCAAGATGCAGATGCTCGGCATCCGCAACCTGTCGTTCGCCTTGCTGACCCTGGCGGGTGTGCTGGTGATTTTGCTGGCGGTGATCATCATTCCGTCCAGTTACCTCGCGCAGGTCCAGGGTTATCGCCCGGTGCAGACTGCACCGGTCATGTTGCTGGCGGCGCTGCCACAGTTGCTCGCACTGCCGTTGGTGGCGGCGCTGTGCAACCTGCGCCGGGTGGATTGCCGCTGGGTGTTGGGGATCGGCCTGAGCATGCTGGCGCTGTCGTGCGTCGGTGGCTCGCAACTGACATCGGCGTGGATTCGCGACGATTTCTATGTGCTGCAACTGCTGCAAATCTTCGGTCAGCCGATGGCGGTGTTGCCGCTGTTGATGCTCTCGACCGGCAGCATCAGCCCGATGGAAGGGCCGTTCGCTTCGGCCTGGTTCAACACCGTCAAAGGCCTGTCGGCGGTGATCGCGACTGGCGTAATCGACGCGCTGACCACATCGCGGCTGCATTTTCATTCGACCATGCTGGTGGACCGTCTCGGCAACTCGCCGCTGGCCGACAGCGACAGCGCGGGCCTTGCCCACCGGCTGCATGAGCAAGCCGTGGTGCTGACCGCCTCGGACCTTTATCTGTGTATGAGCGGTGTCGCCTTGGCGCTGATCCTGTTGATTTTCTGGCTGCCGACGCGGATCTATCCGCCGCGTGCGCCGACATGAATGCTTCACTGAAACAGAAGGTTTTTATGACGACTCAATCCAAGCAAAAAATCGCCGTCGCGATTGCCTCCGTGGTGGCGGTCGGCGTGCTGGTGTATCTGCTGGCGCCGGGAATTTTTGGCAAGCGTACGCAACAGAACACCAATGACGCCTTTGTCTCTGCCGACTTCACGTTGGTCGTGCCCCGCGTCGCCGGGTTCATCAAGGAAGTGCTGGTGGAAGACAACCAGCAGGTCAAGGCCGGGCAGTTGCTGGCGCTGATCGATGACCGCGACCTGCGCGCTGCCGCTCAAGCCGCCGACGCCGAAACGCTGGTGGCGCGGGCGCAACTGCAAAACGCTCGGGCGACCCTTGAGCGCCAGACATCAGTGATTGCGCAGGCGCAAGCCACGGTGGTGTCGGCGAAGGCTGAAATGGCGTTCGCCGAGCATGAATTGAACCGCTACAACCACCTTGCCGGCGTTGGCGCGGGTACGGTTCAGAATGCTCAGCAAGCACGTACGCGTATTGATCAAGCCCGCGCCCGGTTAGCCAATGCCACGGCGGTGCTGTCGGCGGAGCGCAAGCAAGTGGAGATCCTCACCGCCCAGCGTGACGCCGCCGACGGTGGATTGAAACGGGCGCTAGCGGCCCTGGAAATGGCCAGCTACGAGCTGTCCTATACGCGCATCGTCGCGCCGCAGGATGGCATGGTGGGCGAGCGTGCGGTGCGTGTCGGTGCGTATGTCACGCCGGGCAGCAAGCTGCTGGCCGTGGTGCCGCTGGCGCAAGCGTATGTGGTCGCCAATTTCCAGGAAACCCAACTGACTGAGGTGCAGCCGGGGCAGGGTGTGCAGGTGCACGTCGACAGCCTTGGCGGCGAAGCGTTGCGCGGTCGTGTCGAGAGCATTGCGCCGGCCACCGGGGTGACGTTTGCGTCGATCAAGCCGGACAACGCGACCGGCAATTTCACCAAGGTTGTGCAGCGGATACCGGTGAAAATCGTCCTCGATCCGGGGCAGCCTTTGGCTGAGCGGTTGCGGGTGGGGATGTCGGTGGAGGCGAGTATTGATACGGCTGAAACCGGGAAGCATGAGGTTGCTCAACGATGAAGAGGTTTGTTAACCGAGCTGGCCTGATCGCGAGCAGGCTCGCTCCCACAATGGATCTGCGCAACGGCCACATTCTCAGCACAAAAGAAGACCCCTTGTGGGAGCGAGCCTGCTCGCGAAGGGGCCGTCAGCTTCAGCTGACCCTTTGCGCCTTGTTGGTCATGAGCCTCACCGCCTGCACCGTCGGCCCTGACTTCCAGAAGCCTCAAGCCCGGCAAGTTGCCGAATGGTCGAAACCGTCGAAAGCCGCCGCCAGTGAAGTGATAACCGCTCATATGGACGAACGCTGGTGGGAAGTTTTCCAGGACCCGAAACTCTCGGCCCTGACCCAACGCGCTCTGACCGACAACCTCGACCTGAAACTCGCCAGCAGCCGTTTGCAGCAAAGCCGCGCCGCGCGCCAGGTGATCACCGCCGAACGCTATCCCAACACCGCCGCCACCGGCAGCTACGGGCGCAAACGCAACAGCGGTGAAGGCCTGAGCGACCCGTCGGGGCACCACGGTGACTCGGCGTTCAACCTGTGGGACGCAGGTTTCTCGGCCTCCTGGGAACTGGATTTCTGGGGGCGTGTGCGACGCGAAACCGAAGCGGCTGATGCCACCCTTGAAGTCGCGGAGAACGACCAGCGCAGTGTGCTGCTGTCGGTGCTCGCCGAAACCGCCCAGGACTACATTCAACTGCGCGGCGTGCAAAGCACACGAGCCGTCACCGAGCAGAACCTCGACGTCGCCCGCCACAGCCTGAAGCTGTCGCAACTGCGCCTGGCCGACGGTGTCGCCACCGACCTGGATGTCGCCGAAGCCGCCGCGCAAGTCGCGGCCATCGAATCGCGCTTGCCGGCACTGGAGCAGCGCCAGGCGCAACTGATCAACGCGCTGAGCCTGTTGATGGGCGAGCCGCCGCAAGCGCTGCACGCCGAGTTATCCACAGACGCGCCGGTGCCACAAACCCCGCGTCAGGTCGCCATCGGCCTGCCGTCGCAACTGGCCGAGCGCCGCCCGGACATCCGCCAGGCCGAAGCCCGCTTGCATGCCGCCACCGCAAACATCGGCGTGGCCAAGGGCGATTTTTATCCGCGCATCACCCTGTCAGGCAACCTCGGTTCGCAGGCCATGCAACTGAGCGACTTCGGCTCATGGGGCTCACGTGCTTTCGGCATCGGTCCGCAATTCAGTCTGCCGCTGTTCGACGGCGGTCGCCTGCGCGGTGTGCTGAATTTGCGTGAAGCGCAACAACAGGAAGCCGCCATCGCCTACCAACAAACCGTGCTGCGCGCCTGGCACGAAATCGACGATCAATTGACCGCCTACAACGCCAGCCAACTGCGCCGCGACAGCCTCGCCGAAGCCGTACGCCAAAACCAGATCGCCCTGCGCACCGCGCAACAGCAGTACGTGGAAGGCGTGGTGGATTTCGTCAACGTCCTCACCGTGCAAGGTGAATTGCTGGCGACTCAGCAGCAATGGGTCGAAAGTTCGACCGGGGTGTCGCTGGCGGTGGTCGGGTTGTACAAGGCGTTGGGTGGGGGATGGGAGTCGGTGTATCCGGTGGGGGAGATGGCGCAACGCTAATGTGCATTTGGAAAAACGAAAAAACCGGCCGGAGCCGGTTTTTTCACCCCTGACTGCCAGCGAATTTAATCGCTGCGTACAGGGTTCAGTGGTAGGGAGAGATTAAAAGCTGAGTGTTGAGGGTTGCAATAGTTGATTGGCAGCGGATGACGTAGGACACGTCTCGATTGCCCGTAAGGAAATGGTTGCTAGCAATAACACACGCTCTATCAGGTAAAAACTCCCACCCACTTGACGCTCACCCACGCTGTCATAGACTCCGCTCATCCGTCAGGGAGTTACGGTTATGCGACGAGTTCGTGTGTGGGTTATCGGATTGACCATTTTAACGTGTACCGCTCAGGCGCAAACGCCCGTGCCAGACGATCCGCTGTTGGACAGCAGCACCGTCGGCAGCAGCGGTTCGGCAGCCAGCACCGAGGCCCGTGGCGTGTTGCGGGCCAGGGATCAGGCGATGCTTGCCAGTGAGTTGTCCGGGCGGATTGTCGAGTTGCCGTTCAGTGAGGGCGAGTCGTTCAAGAAGGGCGATACGCTGGCGCGTTTCGATTGTTCGGCCTATCAGGCGCAGCTCAATGCGGCGCAGGCTGCGAGCCGTGGGGCCGGTGAGGAGTTGGCTCACAACAAACAACTGGCGGCGTTGAATTCGGTCGGGCGCTTCGAAGTGGCGCGGGCCGAGGCCAGGCTCAGCGAGACGCAGGCGCAATCTCAGGTGTATCAGGTTCAGGTCAAACGCTGCAGCGTGGTTGCGCCGTTTGATGGCCAGGTGGTGGAGCGCAAGGTTCAGCGTTTTGAAAGCGTTGCTGCCGGCGCGCCGTTGCTCGATGTGGTCGACAACCGCACCCTGGAAATCCATTTGCTGGTTCCGTCGCGCTGGATGGGCAAACTCAAGCCCGGCCAGACGTTCAGTTTTGTCCCCGATGAAACCGGCCGGCCACTGGATGCCACGGTCAAACGACTGGGGGCGCGAATTGACGAGGGCAGCCAGACCTTGCTGTTGGTCGCGACGTTACCCAACGCCTCTGGTTTGTTGGCCGGCATGAGCGGCACGGCGCGTTTCGCGGAGCTCAAGTGAACGCTCCGGTCAGCGGCGGCGCGGAACAGGTCTTCGCCCGCTTTCTCGATCTTGAGCGCCAGACCCGCGCCGCACGCACTCCGTCGCAACTGGCCTACAGCCTGGTCAATGACGCTCAGGGGTTGTTCGGTTTTCGTCATGCCGCGTTGTTGATTGCCGGCAAGGTGCACGCGGTGACGGGCGTGAGTACCGTCGACCCGAACGCGCCGTTCGTGGCGTTCGTCGAGCAGGCCGTGGCGCAGTTGTTCAAGCGTGATGTGCTGAAGCAGGCGCGGGTGATTGCGCCCGATCTGCTCAGCGAATCGATTCAGGCGGACTGGCAAAGTCTGTCCGCCGCCCAGGTGTTCTGGCTGCCGCTGATCGATCACCAACGCGAAGTGTTCGGCGGACTGTGGCTGGCCCGGGATTTACCGTGGAACCCGGCGGAACAAGTGCTGCTGTCGCAACTCGGCGACACTTACAGTCACGCCTGGCTGGCGCTACAACCGCACAAGCCGTGGCGACTGCGCTGGACCCGAAAACGTCAGGTCGCGTTGATCGTGCTGCTGGTGCTCGGGATGTTGATTCCGGTGCGCCAATCGGTGCTGGCGCCGGCCGAAGTGGTGCCGTTGGGCGGGCGCGTCGTGGCTGCGCCGCTGGACGGCGTGATCGCCGAATTCCTGGTCAAACCCAACCAGACGGTGAAAACCGGCGACCCGTTGCTGCGCTTCGAAGGCACCACCCTCAAGGCTCAGGCTGATGTGGCCGAACGCGCGTTGGGCGTTGCCGAAGCTGAATTGAAAGCCAATTCCCAGCGCTCGTTTGCCGATGCCGAGTCCAGTTCGAAGATTGACTTGCTGGCGGCGCGCGTCGAACAAAAACGTGCCGAACGGGACTACGCCCGTGAACTGCTCAAGCGCAGCGAAGTGCGGGCCGAGCGCGACGGTATCGCGGTGTTCGCCGACGCCGAGCGCTGGACCGGCAAACCGGTGCAGACCGGCGAACGGCTGATGGAAATCGCCGACCCGAGCCAGGCCGAACTGCGTATCGAGCTGGCGGTGAGCGATGCGATTTCCCTGGAGCCGGGTGCGCAAGTCGCACTGTTCCTCGACAGTGATCCGTTGCAACGGCATTCGGCCCGGCTCGAGCGCGCAGCATATGAAGCACAACCCACCGCCGGCGGGCAGTTGGCCTATCGGCTCGATGCCAGTTTCGATCAGGCGCCGCCGCGCATCGGCTTGCGAGGGACGGCGAAAATCTTCGGCGATCGCGCGCCCCTGGCGCTGTACCTGTTACGTAAACCACTGGCCGGTTTGCGCCAGAGCGTGGGGCTGTAGATGAGCCTGCCGAGCCTGCGCGCGGATTTGCAATTGACGCCCGCTTCACCGGCGCTGGATGGCTCGCCGCGCTGGACGTTGGCCGACCCGGTGCGCGGGCGCTATTTCAAGCTCGGGGTGGCGGCGATGCGCTTGCTGCGACATTGGTCCCTGGGCGATCCCGAAAAAATACTGCACGCCGCCAATCGCGAACCGGGTTTGCCGTTGGCCGGCAGCGATCTGGAGCAACTGCTGAGCTTTCTGCGCAGCCACGATCTGATCAGTGCCCTCGACCCGCAGCAGCGTGAAAGTTACAACTTGAAAGCCGCCGCCCAGCATCAGTCGTGGTGGCAGGTCTTGTTGCATCAGTACCTGTTTTTCCGGATTCCTCTTTGGCGACCGGATGCTTTTCTCAATCGCGCCTGGCCCTGGCTGTCACGATTCGGTCCGCAAACGCTGCGCTTCGGATTGCCGGCAACACTGATCCTGGGGGTATTTCTGGTGTCCCGGGATTGGCAGCGATTCATCGCGACTTTCCCCCATTTGTTCAGCCTGGGTGGCGCGCTGGCCTTCGGTGTGGCGTTGTTCTTTGCCAAGCTGTGCCACGAATTCGGCCACGCGTTCATGGCCAAGCGCGCGGGCTGTCGGGTGCAAAGCATGGGTGTGGCGTTCATGGTGCTGCTGCCGATGTTCTACACCGACGTCAGCGATGCCTGGCGGGTCAATGATCGACGTGCCCGCTTGCTGATCGGGGCCGGTGGCGTGTTGGCCGAACTGCTGCTGGCGAGCATCGCGCTGCTCGCCTGGTCGCTGTTGCCCGACGGGCCGGCGCGCACGGCGGCGTTCATGCTCGCCAGTGCCACCTGGATTACCACGCTGGTGATCAACCTCAATCCGTTCATGCGGTTCGACGGCTACTTTTTGCTCAGTGATTTCTGGGACGTGGAGAACCTGCAAGGGCGAGCCTTTGCCCTGTGCCGCTGGCATCTGCGCGAGACCTTGTTCGGCTACGGCGCACCAGCTCCGGAGCCCTGGTCGCCGACGATGCGGCGGCGTTTGCTGGTCTGGGGTTATGGAACGTGGTTGTGGCGCGCGGTGCTGTTTTTCGGGATTGCGCTGGCGGTGTACCACTTGTTCTTCAAGCTCCTGGGGATTTTCCTGATGCTGGTGGAGCTGGTGTGGTTCATCTTTCTGCCCATCGTGCGCGAGTGGCGCGAATGGTGGAGCCAGCGTGAGCACGCCCATGTGTCGAGGGTGTTGTTGAGTGCGTTGGGGCTGGCCGCTTTTGTGCTGTTTCTGGCGCTGCCCTGGCGCAGTGCCGTGGAACTGCCGTCGATGCTCGAGGCCGGGCGCGTCAGTACCTTGCATGCGCCGGTGGCGGCGCGGGTCCAGCAGGTAAACGTCAGTGACGGTCAGGTGGTGGCTCAGGGCGATGTGCTGATCGAATTGGTGTCGCCGGATCTGGATTCGCGCCAGGCCATCGTCCGTCGCGAAATCCAGATCCAGCAATTGCAGATGCGCCGCCAGGCAAGTCGCAGCGAAACCGCCGCCGATGCGGGCATTGTCGAGCAGCGCCTGGCGGAGGCCGTGGCCGAGTACCGTGGGTTGGCTGCGCAACGGGAGCGGCTTCTGATTCGGGCGCCGCAGGCGGGCAAGGTGCGAGATCTGTTGCCGCAGTTGACCGCCGGCCGCTGGTTGTCGCCGAAAGATCCGTTGGCGCGGGTAGTGGAGGACGGCGCACGGCTGCGTGGTTATCTGGCCGAGGCTGAGTTGTGGCGTGTTGCACCGGGCGCCAGTGGGCGGTTTATCGCCGATGATCCGATGCACCCGGCGATCGCGGTGCAATTGACCGAAATCGACACCAACGGTGCGACCTATGTCGATCAGGAGGCATTGACCTCCGATCACCACGGGCCGATTGCCGTGCGCCGGGATGCCTCGCAACGGGCCGAGCCGGTACAGGGACAATACGGCGCGCGGCTGAACACCCTCGAGGCCACCCCGACGCCGCTTCAACCTTTGCGTGGCGTGGTGGTGTTGCAGGGGAGCGGCGAGTCTTTGCTGGGCGTTGCCTGGCGGCGGATGGCCGCGTTGGGTGTCAGGGAAAGCGGTTTCTAGGGAGAGCAGCGATGGCGAGCACGGATTCTGTGGTGGCCGACGGTTTGGTGGTGCGGCCGTCGCGCGTTAGCGATGGACCTTTTCTGCACAGGCTTTATCAATCGGCACGACCGGATCTGCAATGGATCGACGGCGAGCGAGAGGTGGTTGAGCAGGTCGTCGCCCAGCAATTCCAGGTACAGGAACAAGGGCTGGGAGAGCAATTCCCCAACGCGATGCACTACGTGATCGAAAAGCTCGACACGGCCATCGGTGCGTTGACCACTGATTTTGGTCCCAATGAAATCCGCGTGCTGTACCTGGCGTTCGTCCCCCAGGCTCGTGGCCAGGGTTATGGTCGGGCGGTGCTGCAAGGGGTGCAGAAAGCTGCGCAGCAGATTCGCTGCCCGGTGGCCACGGTGGTCTGGGCCAACAATGCCCACGCGCGCCAGCATTACCTGGCGCTGGGGTTTCAGGTTGAAGAGCGTAATCCGGCGGCGGAGCGGTTGGTGTGGTATCCCAATGGCTGAATACAACCATGACCCTGTGGGAGCGAGCCTGCTCGCGATAGCGGTGGATCATTCAGCAGTGATGTTGAGTGTGAAGGCCCCTTCGCCGGCAAGCCGGTCTCGCTCCTACATTTTGATCCCTGTGAATCAGTTGAATGCGATGTAGAAATATCCCACGCCCGGATCACGCCCCATGGCGGGCACCCGCGAGACAAAAATATCCTCCACGTAGCCAAGTTCCGGTAACTCCAGCGCACACAACCCATCTACGAACTCTGTGGGTTGCAGGCTGTTGAACTCGACCCGGAACGGCATGCGCTCGCTTTTCGGCATCCGCGATCGGGGTGATTCTTCAAGGCTGTCGATATGGATCGGCAGCTCACTGCCATCCGGCAACCGCAGCGTCCCCGTCTTTCCCAGAAGCGTCTGAAAGTGTTGGTGTTGAACCTGTTGCAGCATGGCGTCACTCCCAAAATGAAAGTGACCGGGGGCGTTGAATCCCCCGGCCGGATTTCAACCGCGCGAAGGGAACAGCCCTTCCAGGGCAATGCTGAAGTTCAGCACCAGGAACGGGTTCATCGTTGCCATGGGCAGGCCGTTGCCGGCGGACGAGATTTCCCCGGTGACCGTCGTGGCCACACCCTTGAGCGGCACGGCCGCCGCACCTTGCTGATCGGAGTAGATGCTCGCCGAGCCCGGTCCGCCGCCGGAAGCGCCGATGTACGAGTTGGTCGCGGTGGGGGTGGTGACCGGGTTGCTCGCCGGGCTGGCCAGTTGCAGGGTGGTAGTGGCCGTCAGCCCGGACAGGGCGTGGGTGTGATTGGGCAGGTTGGTGATGGTCGCGGTGACGTTCTCGGTCCCGGAGAACTCGCCGATGACGCGTGGGGTCAGGTTCAGCCCGTTACCCATGCACACCGGCATTCGGCCTTGCAGGTTGGGCAGCATGAAGTTGGAGACGCCATTGCCTCCGAAGTTGACGCCCAGCAGCGCGAACAGTGCGTTGTATTGCTGGACAGAGAGCGTCTGGCCATTACACAAGGCCCAGCCGCTGGGTGCGTAGTTAAAGGCGAAAGGCTGGATAGTGCCGATGAATACTTCCATAGTTCCTCATCCCTCAGGTTAGTTGTCTGGCGCGCCACAAGCGTGGCCCGGACGTCCGGAACCATCGTTGCGATCAGCCGACTCCATTCATTTCCCTGGCTGAGTCACGCCAAACCAGAGCGTAGTTGATGCGCCTCACGGCCGAATGTCGCTGGTCGCAAAACCGGCATCGACGACGAACCGGCGCCGTCCTAAAGTGATCAACAGGCAGGGTGGTCGAGGGCTGTTTCAGGGGGGGTAATGGAGGCGCGCAGAGAAACACCGTTTGGCGGCACCCATGAGCCGCACGCAGCACCCGGCATCTGGGCGATCGTTCAGCGCTGGTTGCGCTGGGCGCAGGAGCACTGGCTGTTGCCGATCCTGGCGTTGGCGGCGCTGGTGCGTTTCTACGACCTGACGGCGGCCGCTATTTGGGGCGATGAAGGGTCCAGCCTGCTGCTGAGTCAGTATTCAGTGGCCGACATCTGGGTCCATGCGGCCCATGACGTGCACCCTCCGCTGTATTTCCTGCTGCTGCATGGCTGGGTCGGGTTGTTCGGCGACGGCATTTTTTCGATCCGCTGCCTCAGCGCCTTGCCCGGCATCGTCACGGTGTGGCTCGGCGTCTGGCTGATGGATTTGCTCGCCACTCGCCGTGCAGCGCTGCTGGCCGGTTTCCTGCTGGCACTGTTGCCCACGGCGGTGCGCTACAGCCAGGAAGTGCGTATGTATTCGCTGCTTGGGCTGTGGCTGATCGGCGCGACGATTGCCCTGGCCTACTGGATCAGGCGCCCGCATCGCAGGCGATATCTGGTGGCGTATGTGCTGTTGATGACTGCTGCGTTCTACACCCACTACTTCACGGCCCTGTGCGTGCTCTGCCACTGGCTGTATCTGGGGCTGATCCGCGTCCAGCCGGGGCATCGCTTGCGCCATGTTCAACGCCCCGGCTGGTGGCTGGCGAATGTCGCGATCGTGTTGTTGTACCTGCCGTGGGCGCCGAGCCTGATCGATCTGCTCCAGCACCTGGATCAGCTCAAGGCCAACGGCGACGTGGGCTGGGAAACGCCTGTCACGTTCGGCTCGTTGCCTTCGATGTTCTGGTCGTTCCTGATCCAGGACGATGGCGAGAACCTGCCGACGCTAATGTTCATCGCGATGCCGCTGGCGTTACTGGCCATTGTGGGGGTGGCGCTGGCGCGGGACCGCAGTGTCTTTCGTGGCAGCGCTCTGCTGGTGATCTACACGGCGTTGCCGTTGCTGCTGGTGTTCGGGGTTTCGTTTATCACGCCGGTATTTATCGAGCGCTACCTGACGGCGTATGCCCTGGGGCTGCCGATGATTGTCGCGTTGGCGGTTGATCGTCTGTATTCAGGCTTTCGGGTGCTGGCCGTGACGGTGCTGGTGCTGTTTGTCGGTGTTGAACTGGTGGGCCTGAAGAACAACGCCACGGTGGACACCAATGATCAAATCAACGTCATGGTCGACTACGTGAACCAGCACTTCGTGACCGGTGACCGGATCGTCACCAGCGACATGCTCTGGTACCTCAGTTACGTCTATTACAACCGCACCGAGGCCAAGCCGCTGCTGTTCACTCCGCCGCTGGCCAATGGCGCTTCGAGCCGGCCGAACGCCTATGGCTTCGGCACATTGGTGACTCAGGACACGTACCTCGACAGTCTCGACCGCTTGCCCAAGGGCAGTGGCCGGGTTTGGCTGATTGGCACCGTCGATGTTCCGGACGAATTCGCGCCGTTGCCCTCAGGCTGGCAGCGCTCGGGCGAAACACAGGCGGGAGGCGCCACTGCGCGATTGTTCGTACTGCATTGAGCCGGTGGAATGCTTAAACGATTCACCTCACAAGCAGTAATAAAAAACGCGTTTTAGTCAGCGCCGTAACTTCGATTTGATATCAAAACACCACTACTTCTAAGGCCATTCATGGTCTACGCTCCGTCATACATAAAGGACTTATGACTAGGGTGAAGGGATTGCAGCAGTTCCATTTTATTTCCGGCTTGCCGCGCTCGGGCTCGACCCTGCTTTCTGCAATCCTTTTGCAGAACCCGCGTTTCCATGCCGGCATGACCAGCCCTGTCGGCTCACTCTTTTCCGGTGTCCTCGAACAATGCAGCGCCGGCAGCGAGTTCGGCGCGGTGATCGATACCGACCTGCGCCGCCGTTTGCTTCGCGGCCTGTTTGACTCCTTCTACGCCGACAAGGCCGACAAACCGGTGGTGTTCGACACCAACCGCTTGTGGAGTTCGCGCCTGCCGGCCATCAGCGATCTGTTCCCGCAAGCCAAGGTCATTGCCTGTGTGCGCAACGTTGCCTGGGTCATGGACAGCATCGAGCGTCTTTATCGCGCCAACCCTTTTGAAAACACCAAGCTGTTTGGCGATGCGGTCGAACGCAACACGGTCTACAGCCGCTGCGAAACCCTCGCCCAACGCAATCGCCTGGTCGGTTTTGCCTGGGCGGCGCTCAAGGAAGCCTATTACGGTGAACACGCCGACTCGCTGCTGATCGTCGATTACGACCTGCTGACTCAAGCGCCTGACCGGGTGATGCGGCTGGTCTACGACTTCATTGGCGAGCCCTGGTTCGAGCACGATTTCGACCACCTGGCCTACGACGCGCCGGAGTTCGATCAATCCCTCGGTGTGTCCGGCCTGCACAAGGTCAAACCCAAAGTCGAGTTGCAATCGCGGCGCACGATTTTGCCGCCGGATTTGTTCAAGCAGTACGCAGAATTGTCCTTCTGGCTCGATGGCTCTGCCAGCGCCGCCAATGTCATTCGTATGAAAGCCGATGCCGCGATCAGTTGATCGCGGCGTTTTCGTTTACGCAGAAAAAACGTTCGAGTCCGGGTGAGTAACATGTGGTGGAGCAACGGCAAGTCACGGATTACCAAAGGCGCACGAGCGCTGGCCTCTCCAATGATCATGTCCCTGGAACCGCGAATGCTGTTCGACGGCGCGGTCGCGGCCACGGTGGCCGATAGCGCCCAGGCTGACAGCCACACCACGGCCGACGCGGCCAAGCCGCCCGTTGCGGAAAAACCGGTCGCCAGCCAGGACACCCACGGCCAGGCCGATGCCACGCCCGCCGTGGCGCCCGTTGCTGTGCCGGGACAGAGCGTGGTGTTCGTCGATTCCCGGGTCAAGGATGCCGACAGCCTGCTCAAAGGAGTGGCGCCCGGTACTCAGGTGGTTCAACTCGATGCCACCAAGGACGGCTTGCAGCAGATTGCCGATTACCTGGACACCCATCAGGGCATCAGCTCGGTGCAGATCATCGCCCACGGCAATGCGGGCGATCTGTGGCTGGGGAACAGTTACCTGTCTGCCGACAACGTCGCGGCCCGCAGCGCGGTGCTGGCGGAAATCGGCAAAGACATGAACGTCGGCGGCGACATCCTGATCTACGGCTGCTACACCGCCGAGGGTGAACGGGGTTTGAACTTCGTCGATTCCCTGGCGCAATTGACCGGCCGTGATGTAGCGGCGTCCAGCAACCGTACCGGCGTGGGTGGCGACTGGGATCTGGAGATCGCCACCGGCAATATCGAAAGCGCCAACGTGCTGTCGAAAATGGCCATGAGCGACTATCAGTGGGGCCTGGCGAGCTGGACGGCCACCAACAACGCCAACACCGGCGTGGGCTCGTTGCGTGCCGCCATCGCTTCGGCGCAGAACGGCGATACCGTCACTTTCAGCACCGGCATGACGGTGCAGTTGACCTCCGAACTGCTGATCAACAAGAACATCATCGTTGATGGCGACTTGAACAACGACGGTGTGGCGGATGTGACTCTCGACGGTCAGTACAGGACCCGGGTGATTGAAATTGCGGCGGGCAAAACCGTGACGCTCGATGGTCTGGTGATCACCCGTGGGCTGGTGTCGGGCACGGGCGGCAACGGTGGCTACGGCGCCACGGGCGCGATGGCCGGGGGGATTTTCAACGCAGGGGTCCTGACGCTGAACAACGTGACCGTGACCTCAAACGCCGCATCTGGCGGCGGTGGCGGCGGCGGTGTCACAGGGGCGTTTTA